>NZ_JACVJJ010000021.1:0-65959 GCF_015711935.1 Candidatus Solincola tengchongensis | reverse complement strand
GCAGAAGAAGCCTGCAGCTTGACAGGAAATATAGCGATTGTTATTCCTAAGACATATACCGAACGGTAACCTGCGTTTCTTGCCGGGGGAACAAGTGGGGGTGCCGAATCATGCGAAGAACCTCTCTGTTTGTCATCATCGCCTTTACATCCTGCTTCTTGCTTGCCTCGGGATGCTATGAGCCTGGCGGCCCGGTGCCGGAGGAAAAAAGCGCGCCGGCGGAACGGGCCTGGACCATGGAGGATGTGGACGCGGCGGTGGTCATGACCATGGAGCGCATCTATTCCCCAGCCCCGCGCGATAACGGCACACCGCCCGAGGAGTGCGACTACCTCCACTACCTGCGCTTCCGCCCCAGGGCAGGCGCAAGCGACCCCACGCTGGCCGATGCCGTGCTGGTCCTCTCTCCGGGTGGCCAGGGAGGGGCCAACAGCCTGGAATACATATCGCGGCAGCTGGTATACGTCGCCCTTACCCGTTACGGGAAGAGAATCGAGGTCTGGGTCGTGGACCGGCGTCCCAACAACCTGGAGGACCTCACCGGGCTCAATGCCGCCGAGGAGGCCAGGGATGTGCGGTTGGCCCTGGACTACTACTTCGATGGGAAGCCCCTGGACGGAAGGTCTTTCGCGGGCTTCCTGCGAGACGAGGACGTATCCTACCTCTCCGAGTTCGGGCTGCGGCTGGCCGTCGAGGACATGTACACCCTCATCACCACCATGATTCCCGATCCCGAGGTGCGACGCCGCAAGGTCTTCGTGGGCGGCCATTCTCTGGGGGGACCCATAGCCGCCTTCTTCGCCGGCTGGGACTTCGACGGGAACCCGGCGACCGTCGAGGATGCCGGTTACATGAACTGCGCCGGGCTGGTGGGCCTGGATACCAGGCTGGAACCCTCAGTGCCCGACCAGGGGGTGAACATCACCACCTTCATCGGGCTACCGGAGCTGACCGACGAGGGCGCCTACCACCAGGTGGTGGACAGGATAAGGAGAGGCGAGCTGGCGCGCATCCTTCCCGTGCCCGGAAACTACCCCGAGTTCATGGCCTTACTGGAGATGATAGCCATGGAAGCCGCCTTCCATCCCCAAGAGGAGTCGGTGATCCTGGATCGCCTCCCCTTCGTCCCCAACCTGGACAACACCTTCAAGCTCCTTCATTCACGCACCATAGACCAGTACTTCGTTCATATACCCTCCATCCGGGATTTCCGCTACACCAACGAGGCTCTCCTCGGGATCATGGTGGACGACAACTTCCAGCTCATCAACATGTTCCAGGTAAGCTGCGGCTTCCTCACAGGAGGGGCGGTGGTTCCCAGGGATTTCCCGCTTCCCCAGGACCTGGCCAAGCTGCCTTGGATACAAGTCCTTTTGGGGTCCTATCTCGGCCTGCGGGGACTGTTCATCGCCAACGATGCCGGTCCGGACTGCTGCCACCTCGGGCAAGGCCCCCTTTACCGCTGGGCAAACTTCGACGAGATCGGGAACGACGCCGACCCGGCATTCCAGGACACCGCAGGCGAGGTCACCTACACCACGGCTGAGGAGGAGGTCTCCGATATACGGGATGTGGCGCGCTTCCTGTACTACGGCCCCACCAATGCCGTGGAGTGGTATTTCACCCTCCGCCTGATGCTGGATATAGAAGCGGGCGTCAAGGAATTCGCGCCCCTTTGCGGATTGCCCTACCTCCACCGGGAAGCGGCGCGTTTTCTCCCCAGGATCGAGTTCTCGGCGCAAAACGGACCTTTCCCCTACCAGCCGGAGAACGGGAAACTCATCCCGGGCTACAACCACCTGGACGTATGCACGGCGGCCGCCGACCGTCCCTCCCGGCGCGCAAACGAGGTCATCGACCCTATCCTCGTCTTCGTGGGAGAGACCGTAGAGAAAGGCTTTTGAGACGAACTGGAGGACCCCTTCACGGCCCCAAACTTTTTGTCGAGGCTCTCGTAGGGTCCTCAAAGCGCCCCCTCGTCTTCCCGGTCCAATGTCATCGGATTGAGCCTTCCCCAGGAATGGGGTAAGTTGGGGGCGTGGAGGAAATGGCGGGTAAAGCGGAACCGGAAAGGCCAGGACGCGGGGGCGGGAAGGAGAGACCGTTGGAATGCCGTAAATGCGGGGCGTGCTGCATTGCCCTCTCCGTTTCCACTCTGAAAAAGCCCGCCGGTGTGAGATGCCCTCATCTCTTGCCGGACAACCTCTGCGCCCTTTGGGGGAAGCCGGAGAGGCCATGGGCATGTTCGGCCTTCGAGCCCGACCCCGATTTCTGCGGATCGAACTACCTGGAGGCCCTGCGACTAATGAGCCGCCTGGAACAAATCTGCGGTAACGCGAACATCCTCCAGGGGCATCTCCCGCCCCAAGACAAGCGATAAAACCAACCGCCGGAGGCGGCGGGTAGAAGAACGCCCCGACTCCATGGACGGAAACCGCCCGGCGGGATATGATCCCCACCGGGCAACGTGACCTCCGGGAAATCCGAAGAGCGGGGACGAGGATTCCAAGGAGAGGACAAAGCCGCCTCCCATGAGGCATGCAGATGGGCGTTTGTGGAGGCACGAGATGGACGTGTGCGGAAGTAAGGGATGGAGATCCCGTCTTTATAGAAAGAGGCGACTGCTCCCGGTAATGACCGGGGGACGGAGCGTGAGCGCGGACACGGATTTGAGACCCCTCCCTCCCCCGGGATTATCGACGGGCGTTCGGGAGGGCATGCCGTGAAAGGATCGTCAAGAAGCCTTTTGGTGGTGGGCGACAGCCTGGCGGGAGGGCTGTCTCATCTTAGCTTCCCCTCCCATCTCGCCCGGATGCTCCCGGGCTGGAGCCTCTCGGTCAGCGCCCGCGGGGGCGACACCCTGGCAGGAGTGGGGAACCGGCTGAAAGCCCTTCTCTCCCACAGCCATCCGGATGCCGTGATTCTGGAAGCCGGCGCCAACGATATCCTTCTTCCCTATCTGGAAAAAAGAGGAGGGCTTTGGCGCAGGCTGGTGAAGCGGCTGACCGCCGGGGGCAATCTACCCGCCAGGGACCCTTCCTCCTTCGAGGCGCTTCTGGCGCAAATCCTCGAGAGCCTCCCGGGAGGCTCGCGGAGCGTCATCCTGACCACCATACCCTGCCTCGGGGAAGACCCGGACTCTCAACTGAATATGGCCGGGGAACGATACAACCTGGCCATAACGGAGGCGGCATCGAAACGGGGGTTTCGCTTGGCGGATACGGGCAAGGCCTTCCGGGAAGTGCTTTCCCGTCTGGATGATCCCAGTCCTTACCTTATGGATGATTTTGCCAGCTTATTCATCGATACCCTACGAGCTCTCACCCCACGCGCCGCTTATCAGCTCTCCGGGCGACGGGGGTTGGTTCTGACCCTGGACGGTGTCCATCCAAACCCCCTGGGCGCGGAGATCCTTGCCCGCACCGTGGTCGAGGCGGTCACGGGATGACTCGTGGAGAAGTCGGGCCTCTCGCTCATCGTCTGACGGGCGAGGCCTCCTCTTTCCCGGAATGAGGCTCTCCCGACCCCCTCAAGACACGTCTTAACCTCAGCGTGCGGCGCTTCCCGATTAGTTTACCGTCCTAAGATTGGGGTATATTTAACCACAAACGCCGCGCCACAGTGGGAGCGCGATCACATCTTGCAGGGCTGGTCGGTCGGATGGGTCACGCGGGGCGACCCGAGATCTTGATAAGCGACAGGCGCGCAGTTAAAGGTCTGCCTTTCACCAAAACCGGGAATGAAACTGCGCCCTCCACCGTATGGTGGATTGAGGTACCGGCTCGGCGAAACCCTGGAACCCCCTCGGGCCATCACCCTGAGGAGGGGCCGAGGGTTTCGCTTCCGCACGAGGGAGGGGAGGAAGGATGAAGGCGGAGAAGAACTTCAGGGAGTTGATGCGGGCCCTGCCCCCCGCCCTGCGCATGGAGGAGGCCAAGGGGCTGGGCAGGACGTTCAGGGAGCAGTGGGGCGGTTCGCGTAACACCCGGCGCATAGTGTACCGCATCTTCACCGGCGGGAGGGGTCTGCTCTCCAACCTCAAAGACCTGGGGAAGATGAAGGTGGGTCGCATCATCCCCAACTGGGTGCTGGGGATGTGGGAAACCTTCCCGGAGCGGGAAGCCGTGGTGGACGGGCCGAAGAGGTACACCTTCGGCGAGCTCAAGGACCGGGTGCTGCGGCTGGCCAACGCCATGCAGTCCCTGGGGCTCAGACCCAAGGACACGGTAGGTATCATGCTCCACAACAGCGCGGAATTCCTGGAGACCATGTGCGCCTGCAGCCTCATCGGGGTGGTCACCCCCTTCGTCAACTGGCACCTGCGTGGGGAGGAGCTCGTGAAGACCATCAACCTGCGCACTCCCAAGGTCCTGGTCTTCGATGCCGAGTTCCTCGAGGAGATGGAACGGATACGGGGGGAGCTGGGGAGCGTGCGACACCTGGTGATGGTCGGGGACGGCGCTCCTTCCGGGGCGGATGTCCTCACCTACGAGGATCTGGTGTCCGCGCACCCGGCCACCATGCCCGAGGTCAACTTCATGGTCTCCTTCAACCCCTATACCGGAGGGACCACGGGCATACCCAAGAGCTCCAACCTCTTCGACAGCCTGGGATACATGCTCTCCGACCTCGCCGAGCCGCCGCGCGCCACACTCTCCGAGTTCATGCGCTACAACTTCCTGGCCTTCAGCTACCTCTACTGGTTCGGCGGCGAGCGCATACACGACCCGGTCACCGGGAACATCCGCACCCTCATCGTGACCCCCCTCTATCATGCGGGGACCGCCGCGGGCTGGGCTCCCTTCTTTCTCCTGGGAGCCACGGCGGTGATCATGCGCAAGTTCGACGCCGAGGATTTCCTGCGCCTCATAGAGCGGGAGAGGATAAACTGGACCTTCGTCGCCCCCACCATCCTGCAGCGGGTGCTGGCCCTACCGGAGGAGGTGAAGAGCTGTTACGACCTCTCCTCCATGCGTTCCATCCTCTGCGCCGCCGCTCCCTGCCCCCCGGAGGTCAAGACGGCGACCAACGAGCTCTTCATGCGCCAGGGAGCCCCCGGGCCCGTTTTCGGGGAATATTACGGCAGCGCGGAGACGGCCATCATCACCGTTCTCCTTCCCCAGGATTACCTGGAGAACCCGCGCCGACTGGCCAGCGTGGGAAAAGCGCGCGGCGGCGACCTGCGCATCTACGTCGAGGAGGAGGGTCGCTGGGCGGAACCCGGTGAGGTGGGCAAGGTCATGGGGCGCACCGCTTCCACCCTCGCCCTGCGCTACCCGGGCTCCGAGGAACGGCTTCACGAATCCATCCGCGTCATCGACGGTCAGGAATGGTATGATGACGGCCTCCTCGGTTACCTGGACGAGGACGGGTTTCTCTACCTGACAGGGCGGGTCAAGGAGATGATCATCACCGGGGGAGTGAACATCTACCCCATGGAGATAGAGGAGGTCATCCTGCGTCACCCCGCGGTCTTCGATGTGGCCGTGGTCAGGCTTCCCCATCCCGACCTGGGAGAGGTCCCGGTGGCCTGCGTCCAGCTCCACCGGGGAATGGAGGCCACCGAGGAGGAGATACTCGAGTTCTGCAAGCGGGAAGGCCTATACGGCTACAAGGTGCCCGCCAAGGTAGACTTCTTCGAAGAACTTCCACGCCACATAGACGGCAAGATAATCAAACGCGAGCTTGAGGAGCGTTACTGGAAGGACGTGGAAAGAAGGGGTTGAGTTTCGGCTGAGGAGGTAAGAGATGGCAAACCGGCTCAGGGAAGTAGTTGTGGTGGAGGCGGTGCGCACCCCCACCGGCAGGTCCGGATGGGCGGGAGCGGCCAAGGGAGGGGTCTTCGCCAAGGTATCCGCCCAGCATCTGCTGGCCGCGGCGCTGCGCGGGCTGGTGGACAGGGTCATGGAGAAAGCCCCCTCCTTCGACCCCAGGGAGATCGAGGATGTCGCCGTGGGCTGCCTCAGCCAGATCGGGGAACAGGGCCTCAACGTGGGGAGGATCGGGGTCCTGGCCGCCGACCTGCCGGACGAGGTGGCGGGTTGGACGGTGAACCGCTACTGCAACGCCGGCCTGCAGGCCATAAACTCCCAGGCCCATGCCCTCATGTGCGGGGCGGGGGACATCGCCATCGCCGCAGGCGTTGAGAGCATGAGCCATTACTCCATGGGGTCGGATTTCATGGTCGCCGGACAGGCCGGCCTCCCCGCCGCCCTCCACCCCCGGGCCATGGAGCGAGGAGCCCTCAACCCCATGGGGGTCAGCGCCCAGATGGTGGCCGACCGCTACGGGCTCTCGCGCGAGGAAATGGACCGTTTCGGCTTATGGAGCCACCAAAAGGCGGTCCAGGCCATGCGCGACGAGGAATGGTACCGCAAGAGGATAGTCCCCGTGGAGGTGGAGGACGAGAACGGCACCCGACTGGTGGATAGGGACGAGCCTCCCCGCGAGCAGGCCCTGGACGACCCGGAAGCCGCTTACGCCAAGATGGCCGCGCTCCCGCCGCGCTTCAAGGAAGGGGGCACGGTGACCGCGGGGAACTCCTCGGCCATCGTGGACGGAGCGGCGGCGGTCATGCTCATGACCGCGGAGAAGGCAGAGAGGCTGGGCCTGGAACCTTATGCCCGCATCCTCTCCACCGCTGTGGCCGGGTCCGAGCCGCTCATCATGCTCCTGGGGCCCATACCCGCCATGCGCAAGGCCCTGGACCGGGCGAGGATAACCATGGACGATGTCGACGTCTTCGAGCCCAACGAGGCCTTCGCCTCTCCCGTGCTGGCTTTCTGCAAGGAGTTCGGGCTGGATTACGACGACCCGCGCATCAATCCCACCGGAGGGGCTATCGCCATAGGCCATCCCATCGGATGCTCCGGCGTGCTCTACTTCACGGAGATGGTGCACTGGATGGCTCGGCACGGCTTGAAGTACGGGCTGCAGACCCTGTGCGGCGGCGGCGGTGTGGGCATAGCCACGGTGGTGGATCGTCCCTGACCGGCCTCCTCGTGAGCCGCGAGCCGATTCCCGTCTTCCCGGCGTGCTGCGCGAGAACAGAAATGTTCGAGTCGCCATCGCGTGGCCCTTTTATTAGTGGTTCCGGTCTCAAGGGCTTCTCGCCGTACGCCTCGGATGGATCCTGAAAGGGCCGGCGGGAGGGGAGGATTTCACGGCGGTCAAGGCAACCCCTCACGGAAACGGGAAACTCATCCGCTCTTTGCGTTTCGATCCTTTTCCGTTTCCCGGAAGGCCGAGGACGGTTGGGGCTCAGAACTCCCCATGAAAGGAGCAGGAGATCGTGGGCGGAGCCTCGCCGCCACCGATAAAGGTATAGGATGTCGGGGTCCCCACCTCGGGGCATATGGGAACTTCTTCCATGAACTCCGGGACCAGCTGCCCGATCGATGTGGGATAGGATCCGTACCTGGCGTTGTATACTCCGGCCGCGGATTTCATGGCCCTCACGTTTGCCTGGCAGACCTTTTCCGCGGCGTTACTGCGAGCGCTCACGAACACCGGGACGGCGATGCCCACGAGTATCCCCATGATGAGGATGACGATCATCAGCTCGATGAGTGTGAAACCGCGTTCATCCGAGAGCATCTACTTGTCCGCCCCCTGAAATCCGACAAGCTTTTTCTCGCTCGGTCACGGCCGGTTGATTTATCGTCCGGTAAAGGGCATACGATTAGCCGTTTTGGTCGCTTTTGTTCAATTCCTTTCCAAGGGCCACAACGAAGGCGCCCGGGTCACTAAACAGTATAAACCAGACGGAAGGATTCACCATCAGCAACGTGACGGAAGGGGAAGCCCCAACCACGAAACCAAAGCCTGTCGTCTGAAGTGTGGAGGGCTGCCTCTCTTGTCCCTATGCCTTGCGCCCCAACCGCGCCGCCGGTTGACAATCGCGGGATCTGTTTCCTACAATCTGTCCATGATGGTAATCCGGGCTTTAACTCATTCCAACCTTCGATGGTGGTGGAGCCCCTCCTGAGGAGAGGGCTCCGCTGAAGCCTGCCCGATCTGATTTCCCGCAAGAAGGACAAATCCCGAAACGATAATCCGCAAAACGGTAAAGGCCGCGAGCCCTCTCCAGGGGGAGCGGCCTTCGTCTTGCATGGGCCGCGTTCCCCGTGGATACGCGGCCCGGCCCTTTTGGAGGGAGTGGCGAGCACGGCGAGTCCGGAGCGAGCGAGAAATGAAGAATCGGAGAAGACCTCGCGACCGAGGTCGACCGGAAAAGAAAGGCGAGCGCGGAGACATTGAGCGCGGAAGGTGGAGCGATGAGGAAATATCCAGAGAAAAAAGGCCTTCGTGGGCAGGAAGGCAAGTTCGATGCGCGGAGGTTGGAGCGATGAAGAACGGGCTATATTACCCGGGCGAGAGGGAATTCCTGGAGCTCTCGCGGCGTTATGACCTCATCACCGTCTCTCGAGTGGTGGAAGCGGACACCGAGACCCCCGTCACCGCCTTCATGAAGCTGTCCGACGGGGATTATCGCTTCCTGCTGGAGAGCGCGGAAGGCGGGGAACGCTGGGGCCGTTATTCCTTTCTGGGCTGCCGCCCCCTTTGCGTCATAAGTCACGAGGAGAACCGCGTGCGGGTCCCTCTGGGTGGGCGTGAGCTGCAGATGCTGCGGCCGGAGCTCTTTCGTCCCCTTTCCGGCGGTGAAGAGCACCGCCCCTTCTACGAAGAGGCCTCGCCCGGGCGGGAGGACCCCGTGGACTTCCTCTTCGATCTCATGGACTCCTTCCAGGCATCGCCTCCCCCGGAAGGGCTCCCCTTCTCCGGCGGCGCCGTTGGTTTTTTCGGCTACGACCTCTTGCCCTTCATGGAGAGTGTGAGACTGCGTCCGAAGGAGGGACTACCAATCCCGGACATGGCATTCATGCTCACCCGCACGGCAGCCGCCTTCGACCACCTGCGTGGCCGCATCATACTGCTGGCCAACGTCCCCGTTCCGGGAAGAGCGGACAGCGGGGAGAAACGGCGCCTCTACCGGGAGGCGACGGCAGTGCTGGAATCCATGGCCCGCGACCTGGCGACGAAAACCGTACCGCCGTCCGGTGGGGAGGTCTATTACCTCTCCGAGGAAGTGGACTTCCGGGAAGTCGAATCCAACTGTACCCGTGAGGAATACGAGGACATGGTGCACAGGGCCAAGGATTACATCTTCTCCGGAGAGGCTTTCCAGGTGGTCGTCTCTCAGCGCTTCTCCACTCCCCTGCGCTGTTCGCCCTTCTCCGTATACCGCGCCTTGCGGGGTCAGAATCCCTCCCCATACATGTTCTTCCTGCGGTGCGGAGACCTCTTCCTGGTGGGCTCCTCTCCGGAACCCTTGGTGAGAAGACGCGGAAGAGAGGCGGTCATCCGGCCCATCGCCGGCACTCGCCCGCGGGGCCAGACCTTCGAAGAGGACCTGGCCCAGGAACGGGAGCTGCTCTCCGACGAGAAAGAGCGCGCCGAGCATGTCATGCTGGTGGACCTTGCCCGCAACGACCTGGGAAGGGTGAGTGAACCGGGGAGCGTAACCCTGAGAAGGGTCATGGAAGTGGAGCGCTTCTCCCATGTCATGCATCTGGTCAGCGAGGTCGCCGGAACACTGCGCTCCGACCTGGGCAATCGTGAGCTCCTGCGCTCCTCCTTTCCTGCGGGGACCGTCTCCGGGGCTCCTAAGATAAGGGCCTGCCAGATAATCGACGAGCTGGAGGGAGAGAGGCGCGGCCCTTACGCCGGCGCCGTAGGCTACATCTCCTATCACGGGGACATGGATACCTGCATCGCCATCCGCACCGTCGTCATCAACGGTGACCGGGCCTACGTACAGGCGGGAGCCGGTGTGGTCGCCGATTCCCAGCCGTCCAGGGAATACGAGGAGACGGTGAACAAGGCGCGGGCGCTGCTGCGAGCCGTCCGCACCGCCGAGGCCCGGGAGGGGGTGATGATACTTTGAGCCACGCGCGCGGGACCAGGGGCGGCGAAGGTGCGGCAAAACCGCCGCGAGAGGCGTTCCTGCAAGCGGCGATGCCCGAGGGAGAAGATTCCCTTTCGGAACGCGGTGACCGAACCGCCCGGGTAGTGCTCATAGACAACTATGACTCCTTCACCTTCAACCTGGCCCAGGCCTTGCAGGTTCTGGGAGCCGAGGTCATCGCCGTGCGCAATGACGAACTGACGCCTTCGGGGGTGGAGGAACTGAGGCCTACCCACCTGGTCATCTCACCCGGCCCGGGAGGACCGGAGGACACCGGGGTCACCATACCCGCTGTCCGAAAGCTGGCCGGCAGGGTGCCTGTCCTCGGAGTCTGCCTGGGACACCAGGCCATCGCCTACCTCTACGGCGCTCCGGTAATCCGCGCCCCGCGTCCGGTGCACGGCAAGACTTCCAGCATATTCCATGACGGACGAACCATCTACCGCGGACTTCCCAATCCCTTTACCGCCACCCGCTACCATTCGCTGATGGTGGACCCCGGCCTCTCTCCGGAGCTCGAGGTGAGCGCGCGCAGCGAGGACGGCCTGGTGATGGGCATAAGGCACCGCTTCCTCCCCGTGGAAGGTGTTCAGTTCCATCCCGAGTCCTTCTTGACCGAGGCGGGAGCGGACCTTTTGAGGAATTTTCTGGGAATGGAGGTGGGGAGATGATAGGCGAAATCCTGGCCCGGGTGACGGAAGGGAAAACCCTTGACCGGGAGACAGCCCGAGAGGTGATGTCCGCCATCATGCGCGGGGAGGCCGGCGACGCCCAGGTGGCATGCCTGCTCACCGCGCTGAAGATGCGCGGAGAGACATCGGAGGAGATCGCCGGCTTCGCCCAGGCCATGCGCGAGGCGGCGGTCAACATCCGTCCCTCCGTTTCCCCTCTCGTGGACACCTGCGGCACGGGGGGTGACGGCAGTGGGACTTTCAACATCTCCACCGCCGCGGCCTTCATCGCCGCCGGTGCCGGTGTCTATGTGGCCAAGCACGGCAACCGGGGCGTGAGCTCCTCATGTGGGAGCGCAGACGTGTTGGAGGCCCTGGGGGTGGACATCGAGATGGAACCGGAACGGGTGCGCGCCTGTATCGAGGAAGTGGGCATCGGGTTCCTCTTCGCCCCGCGCTTTCATCCCGCCATGCGTCACGTGATGCGAGCCCGCAGGGAGATGGGCATCCCCACCGCCTTCAACCTTCTGGGCCCTCTCACCAACCCCGCCGGAGCGCAATTCCAGCTCCTGGGAGTGGGCAGGAGGGACAAGGCTCCCCTCATCGCCCATGCCCTGGCGGACATGAGGGTGCGCCGAGCGCTCGTTGTGCACGGAGAGGACGGGCTGGACGAGGTCTCCACCGTTTCTCCTACCCTGGTATGGGTGGTTGAGGATGGAGGGGTGCGCGAGACCCGCATAAAACCTGACGAGCTCGGCCTTGCCCCCGCCGACCCTATGACGCTGCGGGGAGGGAGCGCGGAGGACAACGCGTGCATCATCCGGGATGAGGTGCTCTCCGGGAAACCCGGACCCCGTCGCGACATATCCGTCCTCAACGCCGCCGCCGCTCTCTATGCGGCGGGAATGGCAGCCGATCTCCAGGAAGGCATTAGCCTGGCGCAGGAGTCCGTTGATTCAGGGCGGGCCCTGCGCAAACTGGAGGAGATGGTTGATTTTTCCAGGGAGGCGAGCCGTGTTTCTTGAACGGGCTCTGGAACTGACAAGAAGGCGCATCAGGGATATGGCGGAGGTCTTCCCGGCGGCTCACCTCGCGGAGCTGTGCTCCAGCCTCCCGCCCACACCCTCCCTCTCCGAGGCCCTGCGGCAAGCTGCAGAGAAGGAAGTAGGGGTGATCGCGGAGATCAAACGACGCTCCCCCTCCCGGGGGGACATCCGGCCCGACCTGCGAGTTGCGGAGACCGTGCGGGCTTACCGCAGGGGTGGGGCTTGCGCCGTTTCCGTGCTCACCGAACCCCATTTCTTCGGTGGCAGCCTGATGGACCTTGCCGAGGCTTCCTCCGCCGTCGACCTCCCGGTGCTGCGCAAGGATTTCATCCTCGATCACTACCAGCTCCTGGAAGCGAGGGCTGCGGGAGCGGCAGCGGTCCTGCTCATCGCTTCCGCCCTGCAGAGGGAGGAGCTCGAACGACTTCTGGCGGGAGCCGGCGAGCTGGGGTTGGAATGCCTGGTGGAGGTGCACAACGAGCGGGAGCTCGAGAAGGCCTTGCTGGCCGGCGCGGAGACGATCGGCATCAACAATCGGGACTTGTCCACCCTCCAGGTGGACACGGGCACCGCGCTGCGCCTGGCTCCCCTGGTCCCTCCCTCCGTTACCCTGGTGGCGGAGAGCGGCTACCGTCGCCGCGAGGACCTGGAGGGTCTGCGGGAAATGGGAGTGCACGCGGTCCTGGTGGGCGAGGCCCTCTCGAGCAGCGACGACCCCGAAAGTGCCCTTCAAGCCCTGAGGGGGGGCGTGGAAGCCGCCGGCCGCGAGGCGTGCGGCCGGGAAGGGCATTCGCCGCGACATGTGCCGGAAGGCCCACGGGAAAGGGACATCTAGAAAGGAGAGGGCAGGACATGTCGATGAGGGCATCCGCGTTTTCATACCCCTTGTCTGACGCCGTGAAGCGCGGGCGTGTAATCACCGGGAGAACAACCCCGCGGGAAAACGGCCGAGGCTGGGGGACGCTCGCCGGGAGGCGGACCCTGACGCCCTTGCCGGGAACCAAGGGCGGAAAGCGGAAAAGGATCGAAGATCCCTCGGCGGAAACGGTGGGGAGGATGAGAGCGTTGCGGGGACCGGTGAGTCCCACGGGAGGCAGGTGATGGTCATGGCCGGTTTGCCTCTCAAGGACGTGTGCGGCGGCACGTCCGCGCTGAGCGGTCCGTTCATCAAAGCCTGTGGGATAACCAGGCTGGAGGACGGACTCACCGCATGCGCCGCCGGTTTCACCGCCGTGGGTTTCGTCTTCGCCTCCAGCCCGAGGCAAATAGACCCCGATCTTGCCCGCTTCGTGAGTTCCCGGCTGCCTCAGTCCGTGATGCGGGTGGGGGTCTTCCTGGACCAGGAGGAGGACGAGGTACGTGAGATCGCCGCTTTCTGCTCCCTGGACCTGGTACAGCTCCACGGACGCTCCGTCCATCTGGCCACCCGTTTCGGAGGAAGGGCCATCCCCTCCCTCCGCCCACGCACGCCCGAGGACCTGGAGCCCCTCCACGAATACCGAGACACCTTCGCCGTTCTCGTGGACACCTGGGATCCAGAGCTTCCCGGCGGGACGGGCCGCACCGGGGACTGGGACCTGGCGGCGGATGCGTCCAGGAAGGCACGGGTCATCCTGGCCGGAGGCCTGGACCCCGGCAACGTGGCCCAAGCCATTGCCCGTGTGCGTCCCTTCGGGGTGGACGTTTCCAGCGGAGTGGAAAGTTCTCCGGGCATAAAAGAGGCACATCTTCTGCGGGCCTTCGCGCAGGAAGCCCGAAAGGCCTTTACCGCCGAATTGGGAAATCCGGCCGGCCTTCGCAGGAGGATCTTTAGGAAGTGACGACGGGACCTTTTTTCAAGAAAGGGACTAAACGAAGAGACTCGGAAATCGGGCTCCGGAAAGGCCTCGCGCGCGGGATGTCGAGGCCGGAGAAAGGATCGCCATCCCTCCTCAAGGGCAAAAGGGGACGATTTTATGGATGAGAGCGGGCTGGACACCGACCTGCGGACGGCCGTGGCGAATCCGCACCGAGGTGCCGAAGGGCAGGGGCTTCCGAGAGCGGCTCAATCCGCTCGGCGGAAGCTCCGGTTCCTCGAGAGTCACCCGGGATGCTTTCTCAGGTTTTGAAAGATGGATCGGGTTCCGGGCGAGGTAAGGAACCCGCGCGATGTAAGTGCGACAGCGACAGGAGGCACAGCATGAGAGTGGAAGGAATTCCCATCCGTGAACCATCCGTGGCCGATGGGCATTTCGGGGTCTTCGGCGGCCGTTTCGTCCCCGAGACCCTTCTCGCCCCACTAGAAGAACTGGAACGCACGTATGCCGAAGCGAAAGAAGATCCTTCCTTTCGCGAACAACTTAGCGGATACCTTCGCGATTACGCCGGCAGGCCCACACCCCTTTACTTCGCGGAGCGGTTGAGCCGGGAACTGGGAGGGGCGAACATCTTCCTCAAGCGCGAGGACCTTTGCCATACCGGGTCCCATAAGATAAACAACACCCTGGGGCAGTGCCTGCTGGCCAGGCGCATGGGCAAACGCCGGGTCATCGCCGAGACGGGAGCAGGCCAGCACGGAGTTGCGACGGCCACCGCCGCGGCGCTTCTGGGACTGGAATGCGACGTGTACATGGGCGAGGTGGACATGGAACGGCAGGCCCTCAACGTTTTCCGCATGGAACTGCTCGGGGCCCGGGTGATTCCCGTGCGCAGCGGGTCGCGCACGCTCAAGGACGCGGTCAACGAAGCCCTTCGGGACTGGGTGGCCACCGCGGAGTACACACATTACTGCCTGGGATCGGTTGTGGGGCCGCACCCCTTTCCCTCCCTGGTGCGCGACCTGCAGTCGGTCATCGGGTACGAGACCCGCCGGCAGCACATGGAAAAGACCGGTCGCCTGCCCGATTGCCTGGTGGCATGCGTGGGAGGCGGGAGCAACTCCATTGGCCTCTTCCACCCCTTTCTGGACACCGAAGTGCGCATGGTGGGCGTCGAGGCCGGCGGCACCGGTGACGGCCCGGGAGAGCACGGGAGCACCCTTGGGCTGGGCTCGATAGGAGTCCTTCACGGGGCGCGTTCCTACCTCCTGCAGGACGGTGAAGGGCAGGTCCTGGAAACTCATTCCATCTCCGCGGGCCTGGATTATCCGGGGGTGGGCCCGGAACACGCCTTCCTCAAGGACAGCGGGCGGGTGGAGTACGTGCGGGTGAGCGACGCGGAAGCCCTGGAAGCGGTGGGCCTGCTCTGCCGCACGGAGGGCATCCTCCCCGCCCTGGAGAGCGCCCATGCCGTGGCCCACGCCGCTGTTCTGGCGCGGGAACTGGGCCCGGATGCCTCCATCGTGGTCTGCCTCTCCGGGCGCGGGGATAAGGACGTGGGTACCCTCATGGCGGTCCGTAAACGCGGAGGCGAGGGATGAGGAGTGGGGGAAGGGCGCCTTGTAACCGGCGAATGCGCCGTTCATGACACAAAGGCGATACGGGAGATTCCACTCTTTCAAGGAGGGTTCGTTGGACGGGATAAAGAGACTTGAAGGCATGTTCGAAGACACCGGAGGCCGCGCCGCCCTCATCGGGTTCCATACCGCCGGTTTCCCGGAACGGGAGACATCGCTGCGCATATGCCTCGCTCTGCTGGAACACTGTGACGCCCTGGAAGTGGGCATCCCCTTTTCCGACCCGGTACTGGACGGGCCGGTGATCCAGGAATCGTCCTTCCGGGCCCTTCAGGCGGGTTTCCGGCCCAGCGACGTCTTCGGTCTGGTCAAGGACCTCAGGAAGGCCACGCAAAAGCCCCTCCTCATCATGACCTACTACAACCCCGTGCACCGCCTGGGACACGGTCGTTTCGCCTCCGCCGCCGCGGAGGCCGGAGCGGACGGGATACTCATCCCGGACCTTCCCCCGGAGGAGATGGGCGACTGGAGGGAGACGGCCGAGGGGCAAGGCCTCGCGGTGATCCTCTTCGCCTCCATGACCACCTCCGACGAGCGCCTGCGCATGCTCGGCGAGCTGACCCGGGGATTCCTTTACTGCTTCGCCGTCAAGGGGATCACGGGCCCACGGGAGAGCCTGTCGCGGGATCTGGGACCGTTCCTGGAGAGAGCGCGCCGCTTCTGCACTAAGCCCATCGCTGCAGGGCTTGGGGTATCCAACCCGGAACAGTGCCGGGAAGTGGGCAGGCTGGCTGACGGTGTCATCGTGGGCAGCGCGCTGGTAAAAGCGGCCCTGGAGGCCGTCGACGCAGGGAGGGACCCGGCTCTCGCCGTGTCCGCCCTGGCCGCGGGCCTGCGCGGCGCGCTGGAATCGGACTGATCTTTAAGTGGAACGGCGGTCCCGCTAACCGTACACTGAAATAGAGGATGGCGAACCGTGATGCGGAACGGGAGATGGGTTGAGAGAAGGCAGGTGGCCCGACCGCCAGGGTTCGAAAGGCAGCGCGTAAGCCGCTGAGGTTCATCCCGGATATGCACCCGCTGCCCAGGCACTTGAACGTCCGCCAGAATCTCTTCCGGCATCAAAGGGATGAGGGAACGGGTAGAGTTCGCCTGGATACAGGTTCTCGACCGCACGGGACAGCGAACCTATCTTGAGGGCTCCCCAAACTTTGCCGGGCTCCAGAAGGAGAACACGCGGGCCTCGCCACTTAGCCATACTTCGCTCTAAAAGGGTATTCATGGCCATGAGGAGAAAGTTTTGCTGAGTGTTGCCTGTCAAACAACCCAAGGAGGTATGGCAATGAACGCCTCTGTTTCTGCAATCGTGCCCGTCGTCGCCTTCCTGACCTTATATATCCTCTCGGGGATCCGGGTCATCAACGAGTACGAGAGGGGGGTCAAGTTCACTTTCGGAAAGTTCAGCAAGGTATGCAACCCTGGCTGGCGGCTGGCCCTCCCCATTTTCCAGCGCATGGTCAAGGTGGATATGCGGGTCACGGTGATGGATGTCCCCTCCCAGGTGGCCATAACCAAGGACAACGTGTCCACGACGATAAACGCCGTCCTCTACTTCCGCGTCTTCGACGCGGCCAAAGCGGTCATAGAGGTAAGCGATTACTTCAACGCTATCTCACAACTTGCTCAAACCACCATGAGGAACACGGTGGGCGAGGTGAGCCTCAACGAGCTCCTGCAGGAAAGGGAGCGTGTGGCCATGCGCATCCAGAGCATTGTGGACAAGGAGACCGACCCCTGGGGCATAAAAGTAACCGCCGTGGAGCTCAAAGACATAGAGCTCCCGGGGAACCTGCAGCGAGCCCTGGCCCGCGCTGCCGAGGCGGAGAGGGAGAAGGATGCGGTGATCATCAAGGCGGAGGGCGACCGTATCGCCGCTGAGAACATCGCTCAGGCCGCCGAGATCATCGCCCGCTCTCACGGTGGCCTGTTCCTGCGCACCCTCTCCACGCTGACCGACCTCTCCTCGGACCAGAGCAACACCATCGTCTTCCTCCTGCCCATTGAGATCTTCAAGGCCCTGGAAAAATATGTTAAGAGTTGACGGAGAAGGCTTTCCGCCTTCAGGACAAGTTTCACGAGGCCAATACCCTGACGGCGCATAAATGACCGTAAGCAGCGGAAGCAGCACGTATGGCGCGAGGCACGAGCTTCCCAACGGGAGGGAGGTGAAGGCCGTGAAGGGCAAGCCCACGGGCGTGGGGATCATCGGGTGCGGAAGGATATTCGACCTACACATGCTGGGCTACGAGGGGCGGGAGGACGCGGTCGTCCTCGCCGCCGCGGACATCTCGGAGGACAAGCTGCGCCAGCGTCTGGCAACATATTCCATTCCAAAAGGATATCCGGACTACCGCCGGCTCTTGGAGGACCCGGATATCGACCTGGTGGAGATCCTCACTCCCCATCACTTGCACCGGGAGATGGCCATCGCGGCGGCCCGGGCAGGCAAACATGTCTCCCTCCAGAAACCACCCGCGCTGAGTCTCGCGGAGGTGGACGAGATCGCCTCCGCGGCGGAGGAGTCGGGCGTCGTGCTCCGGGTGTACGAGAACTTCGTCTTCTATCCGCCGGTGATGAAGGCCAGGGAGCTCATTGAGGGCGGAGCCATAGGAGAACCGCTCAACATCCGCATGCGAACCTTGTCCGGGGCCGCCGCCGGGGGGTGGGAGGTCCCCCTCGAATCGTGGGCCTGGCGGGTCGACAAACGGACCTGCGGCGGAGGTCCCTTCGTCTTCGACGACGGGTACCATAAGTTTTCCATGGCCCTTTACCTCCTCGGTGAGGTGGAGAAGGTGTACGCCTGGATGGAAGAGCTCCCCCTCGGGGAAGGACGGTGCGTGGACGCGCCCAGCATCTGTATCTGGAAATACCGCGACCGCAAGATCTTCGGAAGCATTGACTTCACCTGGGCCTACGACCTGTACATCAGGTCGGACTATTACGCGGCCGACGACCGGGTGGAGGTGACCGGGACGCGGGGTGTCATATGGATAACCCGCGGTCACGGGAATATGCTTGCCATCCCGCCCCTGCTCCTTTACCGCGACGGGGAGCTGACCGCGTATTCCTCCCTGGAAGCGGACTGGGGGGCCAGCTTCCGCGACTGCACCCGGCACATGCTGGACTGTCTGCGCGAGGGAAAAACCCCGCGTCTTACGCCACGCGAGGGAAGGGAGGTGCTGCGGTTCGCCCTTGCCGCCATAACCTCGGCACGTGAGGGGCGGGAGGTATATCTGGAGGAGCTGGGATGAAAGATTACCGCCAGCGGTAAGGGGAGGGTGAGTCTCGGCTTCTCTGAGGACAGGGAAACTTATCCGAGATTCCAAAGATGGAAGTGTCGCCGCCGGTAAGGGGAAATGGCCAGGGAGCAAGCGGCGCCCGCGGAAAGAGGCTGGGTTGCTCGGTTCACTATGAGATGCTCGTCCCTAAACGAGAAGGTGGGATTCCTGCTCCCGAGGCCTGATGAGCACAGGCAACGGCATTTCTTGTACTGGAGGTAGGAAGAAAAGGGGGGGTAATGAACAAGATCCTCTATTACCTCTTGGCTTTCGTGGTGGGCCTGATCATAGCGGTTCACCTGGCCATGAACGCTGACGTGGGCCAGAAGATAGAGAACGCCCGTGCCGCCAACGCGGTCTTCTGGGTAATCGGTGCACTGGTGGCGGTGATCATCTGGCTGGCCAGCCCCGGCCGCTCCGCCATCACCCGCATCACGGACGTCAACCCTTTCCTCTTCCTCGCCGGGGCCATGGGGGCAGCGCTGGTTCTGGCCATCGCCGTCATCATCCCGCGTATAGGCGCCGGCGCCACCAACGTGCTGCAGCTCACGGGTCAGGTCACGGCCGGATTGCTGATAAGCCATTTCGCCCTCTGGAGCTCACCGCACTCATCCGTCAACCCTCTCAAGCTCCTCGGCGTAGCCGTGATGATCGGAGGAGCTTGCCTTGCGGTGATGTCGTAGGGCGGCCACCTTTTAGAGAATTGCGGCGCTCATCCGGTACTGGAAATCCGCCGCTCGTATGAGGAGATAGTAAGCCACGTGAAGGAGAAAATCCGCCGGTTCGGTGGAGCTCATCAACCCCACCAGGCGTATGTGCGCCGTGAGGATGGTCTGCATCATGATACACACCAGGGCCAGAGAGATGAGGAGGAAGGGCCGTCCGGCCACGCCTCTTCCTATGGTTATGGCCATGAAGGCCACCAGGCACAAGGCAGCCGCCTGGACCACCAGGGCGAAGATGTCCGATATCCTCACCCCCAGAGATACGTCGCTTCCCGCCATGGGCACCACGAGAACCGCAAGCGTCACCCCGATGAAGAAAAGAAGGGATGGCAGGAGGACGGTGACCGCCTCGCGCGTGAAAGCGAAACCCTGCTTTCTGAACTCCACGTAAAGAATCCCTATCACCACCAGCACGGGAATGAAGACCAGGATGAACAGGATGAAGATGAGATCCTGAGATATGACCTCCTTGCCGGCGAAGGCGTTGACCGTTTCCATGACCACAGGAACCACGTTTATGGCCAGCGCCCCGGTTATCCAGGACCAAAGGCGGTCGGGAAGAGTGCCCCTGTCCAGCTTGGGAAATCACACGTTCAGACGTTCTGCCGGCACAAATGAACGAGCTTGCAATATTTTCGGGAGACGCCCGTATTTACTTCAGCATAGCCGGCAAATCCGGTTGCGAATCCGCGTTGAAGGAATAAAGAGCCGGAGGCTTTCTCTCGGTGACGGTATGCCTGTTCGCATCTCCGGGTGGCATCACGGGGTGAAGGACTTCAAAGAGCCGAAGGCCTTCTACGGAGGTGGGCTCTCCCGACGCAGTAGATTCACAGGCTATATTCAGCCTCGCGAAAGGAGAGGCCGCTATCCCGCACATAACGCGCGCTCTCGATCTTAACCCCTTGCAACCTGAAACTCCTTCCCCGCCGCAGATCAGCTTAATGGCCTCTCGCTCTCCGCCTGCCGGTTATCACCGGGCCAAGAAAGGCCCTTTCGCGCCCCAAGCGGATACGCAGGTCACCAGGCGTCGCCCCCACGGCTCTCCCTTACATCCGTCTTTCGGCCGGCTCACCAGGAACTCTCCGAAGCTAGACGGGCAGCGGGCGCAGACAAGAAGGGGCGCAGAGAGGCGATCTCGCCCGTCTCTCACCTGAAGAACTGCATGGTCCCGTCGGGGATGACCGCTACCGAAGCCTGTTCCGGGTATTCCCGCTCCAGTATATCGAGGGTCTCCTCCCAGTCGCGGGTCATGGTGACCGCCTCGATGGGAGCGAAGAGGTCGCACATGGTCCGGTCGGGATAGGCAGTGCAGATTATTATCTTTAGGCCCGGCGGGGGTGGGCCCATCCGCATGTAGAACTCCCCGCCGTATTCCTTCCCGAAACTGCGGATGAGGTAGTGACAGACCTGGCCCTCCGGCGCGTTGACCACCAGCACCACGGTCCCGCGCTGGAGGTTCACGGTCATCATGGACATGAGCATGCAGATGGCCATCTCGTTGTACTTGGCGTAGGCGTTGGCCACCACGATGTCCTTGCCGGGGGAGGCAGGGGTCCCGTAATGCTCCCTGGCCGCCTCGATCCCCGCCGCGTACTCCTCCACGGGATCCCCCACGAAGAGGTCGGTGATCTCTCCGCGGGCGTTGATGAGGGCGTCCACTTTGACCTGCAGGCCGGACATGCGCACCACGTGCTTTATCTCCTCGTACATCACGTTGCCCTCCGTACGGCCCAGGCCCATGGTCTCTGGTCCCCGCCGAGAAACTTCACCGTGCCAGGCCTTGATGGTCTGCACGCCGCTGATGCCCGGCAGGATTATCTTCCCTCCGCCCCCGAAGCCCACGTGCGGGTGGGGCGTGATGCACCCTATCCCTATTCGGAGGTCGCAGTACAGGAACTCGCGGTTTATGTACACCGGGACTCCGCCGGGGCTCTCCCCCAGATAAACGCAGTTCTCGTAGGGGTTGTGGTTGTAGATGGGAAATCTTTCCACCACATCCGGCCCCAGCTTCTTGCGGAAGTCTATGTTGTTCATGGCCCCGTGCATGCCCAGGGCGGGGATGAAGCGTATATTGGAGTCGGGTATCCCCGCTTTCTCGAGAGGGCGCAGGACCCAGGGGAGGACGCGGCTTACGGGAGTGGGACGGGTGATGTCGTCGAAGACGATGGCCACCTCTTTGGCGTCCGCGGCCAGTTCCTCCAGTGGAGGACACCCGATGGGGTCGCGAAAGGCGCTTTCCATACCGGCGTCGTCCAGGGGGGGTTTGCCGAAGCCGGGTGGCTCCAGGACTTCCACCTCCCAGCGGTCGGGAAAGTAAACCTTAAAGGGCTGGTTACCGTACCACAACAGGTTGGGAAGGCTTACCTCGAGCATCCCGTCCTCCTTTGTCGCCGGCCGTAGCCGCCGTCATCCCCAGCGTGGCCTTTGCTTTCTGCGCGGAAACCCTTCTCTCCCCCTACCTTCCCCCAGCGCCCGGCACTATAATAGAGTGCCTTGTGGCCCCGGCCATTGGATGCCGACCTTCAGTGCTTTACTCATGCCGCTTCGGCGACCCCCGCAGAACTCCCATAAGGAGGGAACCGGCGGCGAAGACCTGTCAACTCCAGGAGCCGGGGTGCTTACCGGAGGCCCCGGGAAGTTGGTCCACGAACTTCAGCTTCTCCCTTTGCATGCGGTGGTAATCATGGATGATGGACCCCAGCACCACGAATATCCCGCCCACCACGAAGCCGATGAGCAGGTAGGAAGTGTAAGCGGCGGGTTTGGTGCGACGGTATTCCTCGGCTATCTGTTCGTTGCCGTGGGCCACCGTCTTGTCCCGGTTGGCTATCCCCCAGAAAACAGCGGCCAGGAGGAAGATGAGTGCCGCCAGGACCACTATTCGCACTGCCAGATAGAACCTGTTCATAGACACAATCATATAGCACCTGAGCTCACTGAGGAACGCCGGAAAGGAAAGATATCATGCCCGGGCGACGCGGCATCCGAAAGGTCGCATGGGGGAATGGGCCTCGGAGTCGGTTACCGGGGGTACGAGCCCTTTCGTTCCCTCGCTCAATGCCGGAAGTGACGCCTGCCGGTGAGCACCATCACCAGCCCTCTCCTCTTCACTTCCTCGAAGACCTCCTGGTCGCGAAGCGAGCCTCCCGGCTGGATGAAGGCTTCCACCCCCGCCTCCGCGGCCAGGATGACCGAGTCCGGAAAGGGAAAGAAGGCATCCGAGGCCAGAACCGAGCCGCGTGCCCGGTCACCCGCCTTCATGAGCGCCACGCGCGTAGCGTCAACCCTGCTCATTTGTCCCGTGCCGATTCCCACCGTAGCGCGGTCCCGGGCCAGGACGATGGCGTTGGAGCGCACGTGTTTGGCCACCTTCCAGGCGAAGATAAGATCCTCCCACTGCTCCTCGGTGGGTACGCGGTCTCCCACCAGGAGCATCTCCTCCCGGACATCTTCGTCCCGATCGTAATCCTGGACCAGGAGCCCCCCCTCCACCCTTTTGACGTCCTTGAGCAATAGGTGAGCATTCCTCTCCAGGGGAAGCTGGAGGAGCCTGATGTCCTCCTTTCCCCGCAGGACGGCAAGTGAGGCCTCGGGGAAGGCAGGTGCGATGACCGCTTCCACGAAGGTCTCGTTGACCTGCGCCGCCGTCTCCTCGTCCACGGGACGGTTGAAGGCGATGACGCTTCCGAAGGCGCTCACCGGGTCGCACTGATAAGCCCTGCGGTAAGCTTCGGACAGCTTCTCCGCCAGCGCCACCCCGCAGGGGTTGTTGTGCTTGACGATCACCGCCGCCGGGAGCTCGAACTCCTTCACCAGGGCCCAGGCAGAGTCAAGGTCCAGCACGTTGTTGAACGACAGTTCCTTCCCGTGCAGCTGTTCGGCGAAGACCAGGGAGGTCGAAGGGGCCCCGATCTCCTGGTAGAGGGCAGCCCTCTGGTGAGGGTTCTCCCCGTACCGGAGGTCGGCCTTCTTCTTGAAGGCCATGTTCAGGGTGGCCGGGAACTCATCAAAAGCCCGGGAGAGGTAGGCGTAGATGGCGGAATCGTAATCCGCGGTATGGCGGAAGGCCTCCGCGGCCAGAGCACGGCGGGTCTCCAGGGAGATGGCTCCTCCGTTGCGGCGCATCTCCAGAAGGAGGGATGAGTACCGCTTGGGGTTGGTGACCACGGCCACATTGGCGAAGTTCTTCGCCGCCGCCCGGATGAGGGTGACTCCCCCGATGTCTATCTGTTCCACCGCCTCTTCGAGGGTGGTCTCCGGCCGGGCGATGGTCTCCGCGAAGGGATAGAGGTTGACCACCACCAGGTCTATGGGTTTGATGCCCATCTCCTCCATCTCCCGCAGGTGCCCGGGGTCGTCGCGGCGGGCCAAGAGCGCGGCGTGGATATTGGGGTGTAGGGTCTTCACCCTCCCCCCGAGCATCTCCGGGAAACCGGTGACCTCTGAGATGGGGACGACCTCTATACCTTCCTCTCGCAGCCTGGCCTCCGTTCCTCCCGTGGATATGATCTCCACCCCCATATCCCTCAGCTCCCTGGCCAGCCCCACGATGCCGGCTTTATTAGAGACGCTTATCAGTGCCCTGCGCACGGGTTCCACGCTCATCCCTCCTTACCCAAGCCCCAATGGGTCCTTCGGCCTACATAAAGTACCCACGAGCACACCATAGATACTCCGGAAAAACCAGTTTATCCAAGCCCCAAAGGGCCCATAGACCTCCACCACCCCGATGCTCTATCGGAAAACGCCGCACTGCTCTCCATCCCACAAGGAGCGGGTCTTGCTCCGCCGGAAAGTTTCAGCAGCGCGGCCAAGCCGACCCGCCGGTTTTCATTAGCATTTCGATCCTCAACCACCAAGGCCTTCAAGCGGTTCAATCCGTTCAATCCTCCCGTTCGTCCAGAATCACCACACGCCTGCCTTCCACCTTCAGGCGCCCCTGGCAGAATAGACGGATGGCCTCCGGGTAAAGGCGGTATTCCACCTCGTGTATCCTCTGGTGCAGGCTTTCCACGTCGTCCCCCGGAAGCACGGGAATCGCCTCCTGGAGGATAATGGGGCCGGTGTCCAGGCCCTCGTCAACGAAATGGACGGTCACCCCGGTCACCTTTACCCCGTAGGCCAGAGCATCGGCCACCCCGGAGGTGCCGGGGAACGAGGGGAGGAGGGCCGGGTGGATGTTCAGGATGCGGTTGCGGAAGGCCTCCACGAACTCAGGGCTCACCAGCCGCATGTAGCCGGCCAGGACCACAAGATCCACGCTATTCTCACGCAGGATGCGGATGAGCTCCCGGTCGTAGGAAACACGGTCGGGAAAGGACTGGGGGTCCACGAAGACGGCGTGCAGCCCGTGATTCCTGGCCCGCACCAGCCCGTAGGCGTCCTCGCGGTCGCTGATGACCACGGTGATGCGGGCGGGAATGCGTCCCTCCTCGATGTTTATAGCAATGTTTTCCAGGTTGGTCCCGCTTCCGGAGATGAGCACCCCAAGACGGCAGACCTCCATCTCTTCAGACCTCCCGGTATTCGATACCCCACCGCATCCTTCAAGCGTCCGTCAAGCATGATCAAAGCCACCGAGGAGCGCCCTGCCGGTTTCCGGGCGCGGGCCGGCCTCTCATCCATGGTCTTCGGCCCGGCCCGCGCGGCCCTCGGAACGCCGTCCCTGCGACTCAGCAGGTGAGACAGATGCCTCCTGTGCCTTCGCGAATCTCCCCTATGCGGAAGGCACGGTATTGTGAGAGGCCCAGCAGGTGGACGGCCTGGCGGTAATCGTTCAGGTCCACCACCAGCACCATGCCTATTCCCATGTTGAAGGTGCGGTACATCTCAACCTCCTCCAGGTCACCCATCCTGCGGATGATGTTGAAGATGCTGTGCGGGTGCCAGGAGGCCACGTCGATGACCGCATCCACGTTGCGAGGAAGGATACGGGGCACGTTCTCGATGAGGCCTCCCCCGGTGATGTGGGCAATGCCCTTGACCTCCACCTCGCGCAACACCCTGAGGATGCCCGGGGCGTATATCTCGGTGGGGGTCAGCAACTCCTCCCCCAGGGTGGAGGAGAGCCCACGCAGGCGGTCACCCGGGTCGAAGTCGTTTAGTTCGAAGAATAT
This sequence comes from Candidatus Solincola tengchongensis, assembly GCF_015711935.1. Lineage (NCBI taxonomy): Bacteria > Bacillati > Actinomycetota > Candidatus Geothermincolia > Candidatus Geothermincolales > Candidatus Geothermincolaceae > Candidatus Solincola > Candidatus Solincola tengchongensis. The sequence continues at coordinate 40,723 of NZ_JACVJJ010000021.1, read as the reverse complement.
CTTGCGTGCCAAGGAATAACCGTTGGCGTGGAGCCCGGAGCTGCGCAAGCCGATGATGACGTCTCCAGGGACGATGCGTGAACCGTCGATGATGCGCTTCCTGTCAACCACCCCGACCACGAAGCCGGCCAGGTCGTATTCGTCCTCCTCCAGGATACCCGGATGCTCCGCGGTCTCCCCGCCGATCAACGCGCACCCCGCCCGGCGGCACCCACGGGCGATGCCGGAGACTATCTGCCTCACCTTCTCCGGGATCACCTTCCCCATGGCCAGGTAATCGAGCATGAAGAGGGGTTCCGCCCCGCAGGTGACTATGTCGTCCACGCACATGGCCACCAGGTCCATCCCGATGGTGTCATGGCGGTCCATCATCTGGGCCACCTTTACCTTTGTCCCCACCCCGTCCACCGAGGAGACCAGGACCGGCTCCTCCAGCCCCTCGAAGCGGGCTCCGAACAGGGCCCCGAATCCACCGAGGTCGGAGAGGACCTCCGGCCGCAAGGTGGAGGACACCTCGTCGGCAATGAGCTCCACAGCCCTCTTCCCGGCCTCGATGTCCACCCCCGCCTCCCGGTAAGTCAGGGGGGAGCAGGAGGCCTCCCTCGATTCCTCCGCCTTTCTCTCCTCGCCGGTCATATCTTCTTCTGCCATTTTCATCCAACTCCATCAAACAAGAGCGTACCCACGTCCAAGATCGCGCCTATATGATACGGCACACCAGGCGATTACCTCTTTTCCCGTCCGATACCGCGAACGACCTTAATCCTTTGCCTCTCTCCATTCCCTACACCTTCGCCCCCGCACCGCCGTCCTGCTCCCGCCGCGTGTTCGCCGACGTTTTTCGCCGCTCAACGGTATCGTAGAACTGAAGCCGGCGACCACGGCCTTCACGCAAGTTCATATGTCTCGCAGTGGCATCCTCGTCCATTCCCCAAGAGCATCCTCTTCCGTTTCCACAAGATAAGGCCATCTCAAGACCTGATATATAATCTCCGTCCCCTGTGGCTCTCCACCCCCTTGTCGCGCTTCCCCTTTCCGCAACGAGCTCCAACACCATCACGATCGCTGTTAGGAGCCCGGCCAGGATGAGCGTTTCTCATACCGCCTCCAGGCGGCACTTGGCCATGCGCATCTCGTCGGGGACGGGGATGGGGTACTCCCCGTCGAAGCAGGCGGTGCAGAACTCTTCCTTGGGCCTCCCCGTGGCCCGCACGAGGTTTTCCATGCTCAGGTAATGCAGGGTGTCCGCCCCGATGAAGCGGCGTATCTCGTCCACGCTGCGCGAGGAGGCTATGAGTTCCTGGCGCGTGGCGGTGTCGATGCCGTAGAAGCAGGGGTTCTTGTCCGGCGGGGAGCTTATGCGCATGTGCACCTCCCGGGCACCCGCGTCCCGCAGCATCTTGACGATCTCCTTGGTGGTGTTTCCACGGACGATGGAATCGTCCACCACCACCAGCCGCTTACCACGGATATCCCTCACCAGGGGGTTGAGCTTGAGGCGCACCCCCAGCTGGCGGATGGCTTGGGTCGGCTGGATGAAGGTCCGTCCCACGTAGCGGTTCTTGATGAGCCCCTCCCCAAAGGGGATGCCCGAGGCCTGGGAGAATCCGATGGCCGCCGGCACCCCGGTATCCGGGATGGGCATGACCACGTCGGCATCCACCGGCGCCTCGTCGGCCAGGCTCATCCCCATGTGCTTCCGCGCATGGTAGAGGTAGGTGTCGTACATCACCGAGTCTGGGCGCGCGAAATAGATGAACTCGAAGATGCACAGGGAGGGCCGCCGCACCTCGGAAAAGCGCTCGAAGCGGAGGCCGGTATGGTCGATGACCGCCATCTCCCCCGGCTCTATCTCCCTTATATACTCGGCCCCGATGATGTCCAGCCCGCAGGACTCGCTGGAAACGGCGAAGCCGTCCCGGTATCGCCCCACGCACAGGGGGCGGATGCCGTGGGGGTCCCGTAGGCCGATGAGCTTGGTCTCCGTGAGTATGGCCAGGCTGTAGGCCCCGCTCAGGCGGGGCATGACCTCCCTGACGGCCTCCTCTATATCCTCCGCCGGATGCCGGGCCAGGAGCAGGGCTATGACCTCGGTGTCGGAGGTGGTATGGAAGCGCACCCCCTGCTCCCGGAGCTCCTCACGCAATTCGTCGGTGTTCACCAGGTTTCCGTTATGGGCCACGTACACGGAACCTCGCGGCCCGTTGACATGGATAGGCTGAGAGTTCTCCCAGAAGGAGGAACCGGTGGTGGAATAACGGACGTGACCAATCGCCATGTAGCCACGCAGATTGAGGAGGTCCCTCTCGCTGAAGACCTGGGACACCATGCCCATGTCCTTGAGCATCATCGTCTCCCGACCGTCGGACACGGCGATGCCTGCGCTCTCCTGGCCCCGGTGCTGGAGGGCATAAAGGGCGTAGTAGGTCAACTTGGCCACGTCGTCCTCGCGGGTTAAGATCCCGAAAACGCCGCAGTGGTCGTGGATCTCGAGGCTCATGTCCGCAACGTCACCTCTTTCCTATGGGGCGTGCACTCCCCACACAACAAGTTTAATACATTTATCGCACGCGGCCATTGATTCCTGCCGGATGGGAAAACTTCCCTCAAGCGGGTATCGACCAGGCAGGCTCGACCTTCCGGCGTACATGGGAACCTGGATGAAGGCCGTTTTTTCGCGCTCTCGACCGCCTTCTATAAGGGCATCCGATGATCTCTCCCGCGCGTCCGCCACCTCGGGTCCTTACACAGAAAAGCCCCCTTAGATCCCCACCGCCTCCGCCTGCGCCGCTTCCGCTCCGGCTTTCCCAGCACACCCTCTCCTTGCTTTATAACCACTGGGGCCCTTTTCGGGTCACTCCTCACCGCTCAACAGCCTCTCCAGGGCCTCCCCCCTTGCCCTGGACATGTCGGCCAAAGGGAGGTCCACCCAGTCGTTGATCAACAGGCGATCGCCTTTCGTCCTTCCCAGTACCTGGAAGGGAACCTGCCGTCCTTCCACCAGGGAACGCAGGGAATCCAGGTCCTCCTCACCCACGGTGACCACGAAGCGTGACTGGCTCTCGCTGAACAGCCAGGCGTGGGGAGGCAAATCCGTCTCCACGCGCAGGTCGGCCCCCACTCCGCCGGCGCAACAGCACTCGAGGAGGGCCAGGGCCACACCACCCTCCGAGCAGTCGTGGGCGGAGCGTACCATGCCGCGACGAATGGCCTCGATACAGGTGGTCTGTACCCTCTTTTCGAGGTCCAGGTCCAGGCGGGGAGGGCACCCGGCCACCAGCCCGTGGACCAGCCGAAGATATTCGGAACCGCCCAGTTCCTCATCCGTCATGCCCAGGAGGACCACCAGCAGCCCCTCGCCGGGGAAACCCATGGTGCGCCGGTGGGCCAGGTTGCCGATGAGCCCCACCATGCCCACTATGGGCGTGGGATAGATGGCCTTCCCGAAGGACTCGTTGTAGAAGCTCACGTTGCCGCTCACTACGGGCAGCTCCAGGAAACGCGCCGCGTCGGCCAGACCGCGCACCGATTCCCTGAATTGCCAGAAAATGTCAGGTCTTTCCGGGCTCCCGAAGTTCAGGCAGTTGGTCAGGGCCATGGGCACGCCTCCTGAGGCCACCACGTTGCGTGCCGCCTCGGCCACGGCGATCTGAGTGCCCAGGTAAGGATCCAGGTAGACATACCGTGAGTTCCCGTCGCAGGATACGGCCAGGGCCTTGCTCGTCCCTTTGACCCGCAGTACGGCGGCGTCGGAACCGGGATAGACGACGGTGTTGAGTTGGACCATATGATCGTACTGCTCGTAGACCCACCTCCGGTCGCAGAGGTTGGGGCTCCCGGCCAGCCGGAGGATGACAGCCCCGTAATCCGAGGGATGTTCCAGGGAGGAGAGGTCCAGCTTGCGGACCTCGTCCAGGTAAGCGGGCCTCTCAGAGGGGCGGTCGTAAACCGGCCCGCTGGCCAGGGATGTGGCGGGCACGTCGGCCACTTTCTCCCCATGCCAGAAGACCTCCAGCCGGTCACCCTCGATGACCTCCCCTATTACCACGGCGTTGAGGTCCCACTTGGCGCAGACCTCCATCACCTGGTCGAGTTTTGAGGGCTCTACCACGGCCAGCATCCGCTCCTGGGACTCGGAGATCATTATCTCGAAGGGCTCCATGTCCTCGCGCAAGGGCACTCTCTCCAGCCAAACCCTCATCCCCACGCCTCCCCGGGCGGCCGTCTCCGAGCAGGCACAGGAGAGCCCCGCGGCTCCCAGGTCCTGGAGCCCCACCAGGAGGCCCCGCTCCAGGAGTTCCAGGCAGGCCTCTATGAGCAGTTTCTCGGTGAAGGGGTCCCCCACCTGCACACTGGGCCGTTTCTCCTGGCTGGTCTCGTCGAACTCCTGCGAGGCGAGGATGGAAGCGCCCCCGATGCCGTCCCTGCCGGTGCGGTTCCCGATGAGCACCACCGCGTTGCCCACTCCGGAGGCCACGCCCCGGATGAGTCTCTCTTTGGGCATGATTCCGATGCACATCACGTTTACCAACGGGTTCTCGTCATAGCAGGGGTCGAAGTAGATGTCCCCGCCCACGGTGGGGATACCCAGGCAGTTGCCGTACCCGGCGATGCCAGCCACCACACCGCCCAGGAGGTAGCGCGTCCGCGGTTTGGCGGGGTCCCCGAAGCGCAGGGGATCAAGGCAGGCGATGGGCCGGGCCCCCATGGTGAAGATGTCCCGCACGATGCCTCCTATGCCGGTGGCCGCCCCCTGGTAGGGCTCCACCGCACTGGGGTGGTTGTGGGACTCCATCTTGAAGGCCACTGCCAGGCCCCCGCCGATGTCGATGACCCCCGCGTTCTCCCCCGGCCCCTGCAGGACATACGATGCCCGGGTCGGAAGTTGGGAAAGCACCATCTTGGAGCTCTTGTAGGAACAGTGCTCGCTCCACATGAGGGAGTACATGCCCAGCTCCACCTTGTTGGGCTCCCGCCCCAGAAGGCGCACTATGTCCCGGTACTCGTCCGCCGTCAGCCCCAATTCCTCATAAAGTTCCGCCATGGCCTCATCTCCATTGCCGTCCCGCATCGTCCGTCTTCGCTTCGCCTATCCCGCCGCGTCCTTCAAGTCGTAGACCCGACACGGGCCATCAGTCCATGCTCCCGCTTTCTCCCCCTCGTTATTCTTTCCGGATGTCGACGTTATGTCCAAACAGTGAAAGGCGCCTTTTCCTTCCTCTCGCCCGCTCCGTCATTTTCTTCCCCTCGCCCGCTTCGACAACATTCCGCGTGTTCAGTCATTATCTTCCGGACATCTCCTTTTGCCTGCCGTATATCGAGGCCTCAACCGGATCCAGGAACGAAAAATGCGCAAAGTCCAGCATATACTCCCACCTTGTCCTTTCAACCCCTTTCACGGTAGTGTTCGATTACGGACTCCCATATCACCAGCCCGTCCGTGCTCCCCAACATCTCTTCCGAAGCCCGTTCCGGGTGGGGCATGAGTCCGAAGACGTTGAAGCCCTCGTTGCATATCCCGGCGATGTTGTCCAGGGACCCGTTGGGGTTGGACTCCGGGGTGGCCTCTCCCTCGCTGTCGCAGTAACGGAGTATCACCCGCCCTTCCTCGACCAGCCGCCGGTGAGTGGCCGGATCCACCACGTAATTCCCCTCGTTATGGGCGATGGGGATGCGCAGGACCTGACCCGGTTCTGCCCGGTTGGTCCAGGGCGTGGAGGCGTTCTCCACCCTCAGGTTCACGAAACGGCAGATGAAATGCAGGCTGGTGTTGCGCAGCATGGCACCGGGGAGAAGCCCCGCTTCCAGCAGGATCTGGAACCCGTTGCAGATACCTATGACCAGCCCTCCTTCACGGGCGAACTCGGTCACCGCCTCCATGACCGGGCTGAAACGGGCTATGGCCCCGCAGCGGAGATAGTCTCCGTAGGAGAAACCGCCCGGGAGCACCAGGCAGTCGTAGGAAGAGACATCCTTTTCCTTGTGCCACACGTAATCGACGTCCTCGCGGAGAACCTTGTCGATGACGTAATAGCAGTCGGCCTCGCAGTTGGAACCCGGAAAGACCACCACTCCGAATCTCATGGAACCCGCTCCTCAGGAATCTTTTTCCATGTCCGACATTCTCATGTACGCCGTATAACCCCGCTGCGCCTTTTCGACTTTTCCCAGGCCAGTCCCCAAAGACACGTTCCCCTGGGGAGAAAAGCGCTCTTAATCTATCTCCACGCGGTAGTCCTCGATTATGGGGTTGGCCAGCAGGCGTTCACACATCTCGCGGACGCGCTCTTCCGCTTTGTCCGCCTCCACCCCCTCCAGGCGGAGGGTGATGTATTTTCCGATGCGCACCTCCCGCACCTCCTCGTAGCCCAGGGACTTAAGGGCGCCCAGTGTGGCCTGACCGGCGGGGTCCAGCACCCCCTTCTTGGGGGACACGTAGACCGATGCGGCGACACCTGCCTGCTCCTCGCTAACCCTCCTCAGCACCTCGGCGTAGGTCTCCTCCACCTTCCCCAAATCCCGGCGGAAGCGGTCCTTGTCCATGATCTCCCCCGTCTCCGCGTCCCACAACCGGCACACGTCGGGGCTGAACTCATCCCCCAGCAGGATGCGCCCCTCCCGCAGACCGAACTCCAATTTGAAATCGGCGAGGATGATACCTCGCGCTTCGAAGAAAGGGCGCAGTATCTCGTTCACCCGCAGGGCGATGGAGGTCATCTCGTCCAGCTGTTCGTCGCTGGCCAGTCCCAACTCGCGGATATGTTCGCGGGCCAGCATGGGGTCCCCCAACTCGTCGTTCTTGTAATAGTACTCCACGATAGGGGACTTCATCTCCGTGCGCTCCGGGTAACCCAACCGCTTGGCCAGGCTTCCCGCCGCATAGTTGCGAACGATTATCTCCACGGGAATCATCTCCAGCCACCAGGTCAGGAGCTCGTTCTCGGATATGAGCTTGACGTGGTGGGTATGGATTCCGTGCTTCTCCAGGTAGCGGAAGATGATGTCCGACATCTGGGCGTTGACCTTTCCCTTCCCGGCGATCACCCCGCGCTTCTTACCGTCGAAGGCTGTGGCCTCGTCCTTGAACTCCTGGATGACCTGGCCGGGTTGATCGGTGGCGTAGACCCTCTTGGCCTTGCCCTCGTAGATGAGTTCCCTCTTTTCCATGCTCATCCTCTCCATTTCCTTAAATTACCAAATCCTCCAGGCGCTCGAAGATGCGCCCCATGTTGCGCAGGTGGGAGGGGAGGTCAAAGCAGGCCTTGAGCTCCTCCCGGTCGAGGTGCCTGGTTACCTCCGGGTCCTCCAGGAGCAAGGACTGGAAATCCTTTCCTGTTGACCAGCACTGCATGGCATTGCGCTGCACAAGGCCGTAGGCTTCCTCCCGGGTCAGGCCTTTCCTCACCAGGGCCAGGAGGACGCTCTCCGAGAAGACCAGCCCGCGGGTGAGCTCCAGGTTACGGAGCATGTTCTCCGGATAGAGAGTGAGGTCGCGCACCACGCCGTGAAACTTCACCAGCATGTAGTGGAGCAGGGTGGTGGAATCGGGGATGATGACCCGCTCCACCGAGGAATGGGAGATGTCCCGCTCGTGCCACAGGGCTATGTTCTCCATGGCCGCCATGGCATTGGACCTCAGCACCCTGGCCAGACCGCAGATGCGCTCGCAGAGGATGGGGTTGCGCTTGTGGGGCATGGCGCTGGAGCCCTTCTGTCCCCGGCGGAAGGGCTCCTCCGCCTCCCGGACCTCGGTGCGCTGTAGCCCCCGCACCTCGAGGGCGAATTTCTCCAGGCTGGCACCGGTCATGGCCAGGGCCGTAAGGTATTCGGCATGTCTGTCCCTCTGCAACACCTGGGTGGAGACCTCGGCCGGGCGCAGCCCCAGCCTTTCGCAGACGTATTCCTCCACCCAGGGATCCAGGTGGGCGTAGGTACCCACTGCGCCGGAGACCTTGCCGTAGCCTATGACCTCACGGGCGCGGCGCAGGCGCTGCACGTTCCTGGCCATCTCGAAGGCCCATAGGGCCAGCTTCTGCCCGAAGACCATGGGCTCGGCATGCACGCCGTGCGTACGCCCCACCATGACCACATCCCGGCATTCGAGGGCTTTCGTCTTCAGGGTGGAGGTCAGGGCCACGGCCTCCTCGAGGATGAGGTCCATGGCCTCCCGCATCTGAAGGGCCAGGCCGGTGTCCAGGATGTCGGAAGAGGTCATGCCGTAATGGATGAAGCGGGAGGCCTCCCCGACGTTCTCGGCCACGTTGGTCAGGAAGGCGATGACGTCGTGGTGGACGGACTCCTCTATCTCCTTCACCCTGCGGACATCGAAGGCCGCCCGGGCCTTTATCTCCTCCAGGGCTTCGCGGGGTACCTCGCCTCGTTCCACCCGCGCCTCCACAGCCAGAATCTCTATCTCCAGCCACTTGCGGAGCTTGTTCTCCTCGCTCCAGACGGAGGCCATCTCGGGGAGGGTATAGCGCTCGATCATCCCTGACGCCTTCCTCGCTTCCCGGTTTTTCTTTCTCTATCCGGTTTTCTTCGGCCTTTCCCCGACTATATTACCCCGCGCCCGGGGTAGAATGTAACCGCTTTTCCGGCGTCTCGCCATGCCGCGTTTCCCGCTTACCGAATCGAGGTCAGGGCTCATCCCCCGGCGAGTTCAACACGGTAGGCGCGCCAGGCATCGGCCACCTCCCCGTGCTTCAGGGCCAGGATGGAACAGGCCAGGAGAGCGGCGTTCACCGCGTTGTCGATGCCCACTGCGGCCACCGGCACTCCCCGCGGCATCTGCACCACGGAGAGCAGGGCGTCCAGGCCACCCAGCCCCTCCGAGGAGAGGGGGAGGCCGATCACAGGCAGGGTGGTGAGAGAAGCCACGACGCCCGGGAGGTGGGCGGCCATCCCCGCTGCGGCGATGAAGGCCTCGACACCCCGGGAGGGCGCCTCCTCCCGGACGAAATCCCGCAGCCTGTCCGGCTGTCGGTGGGCGGATATCACCTCCCAGAGCACCTCCACCCCCATCTTCTCCAGGGTCTCCGCCGCGGGACGGACCCGCTCGCGGTCCGATTCCGATCCCATGAGCAAAGCGACTACCGGTGCCATCTCAAGCCGAACCTCCCGCTCTGGCCATATCCCATAACTCGCCAAACCGGATGGGATGATGGGTTGGTATCTCCCGCTCTTCTCCTTCAATCAAGCGCCCCGCACCGCCCGCATGGCGATGTCCTTCCGGTAATACATGTCCGTGAAGTTTATCCTCTCCACCGCCCGGTAGGCCCTCTCCCTGGCTTCCTGGAAATCCCTTCCAAGTGCGCTCACGTTGAGCACACGTCCCCCGGCGGTGAGCACCTCCCCGCCCTCCCCGCGCCGCGTCCCGGCGTGGAAGACCACCACACCCTCCAGGGAACTTGCTTCGCCCAGGCCGGTTATGGGGTAACCCGTCTTGTAATCGCCCGGATACCCCCCCGAGGCCACCACCACGGTCACGCAGGCCTCATCCCTCCATCTCAGTTCCACCTCCGGGAGGCGCCCCTCCAGGACGGCCAGCATGGCGGGCACCAGGTCGCTCTCCAGCCTCGGGAGCACGGCTTGGGTCTCCGGGTCGCCGAAACGCACGTTGAACTCCAGTACCTTGGGCCCCTCCTGGGTGAGGATGAGGCCGGCATACAGGATTCCACGGTAGTGGATCCCCCTTCCAGCAAGGGCTTTCGCCGTGGGGCGCAGTATCTCCTCCACCACCCGTCGGTAATCCTCCGCGGACATCACCGGAACCGGGGAGTAGGAACCCATGCCGCCGGTGTTGGGGCCGGTGTCATCGTCGCCCACTCGCTTGTAGTCCTGGGCGGGAGCCAGAGGGAGGATGTGCTCCCCGTCGACCAGGGTGAGCACCGAGACCTCCTGTCCCTCCAGGAACTCCTCGATGAGCACCTTATTCCCCGCTTCCCCGAAGCGCTTGTCGAGGAAGCAGGCCTTGAGGGCCTCGTAGGCCGCCCGGTCGTCCTGCGCCACCACCACCCCTTTTCCCGCCGCGAGGCCGTCCGCCTTCACCACGTAGGGCGGGCTTCCCCTGCGCACGCATTCCGCCGCCGCGTCGTAATCGGTGAAGACCTCGGCGGAACCGGTGGGCACTCCCGCCTCCAGCATGACCTGTTTAGCGAAATGCTTGCTCCCCTCCATCAGGGCCGCTTCGCGCGTGGGACCGAAGACGGAGAGGCCCCGCTCCTCGAAGGCGTCGGCGATGCCCGCCACCAGCGGCGCCTCCGGGCCCACCACGGTGAGATCGATCCTCTCCCTCTCGGCGAAAGCGGCCAGGGATTCTATATCCTCCGCCTTGATGCCCACGCAGGTGCCCAGCTCCGCCATCCCCGCGTTGCCGGGAGCGCAGAACAGCTTGTCGACCAGCGGGGACTGGGCGATCTTCCAAGCCAGGGCGTGCTCCCGACCTCCGCTCCCCACCACCAATACCTTCATGCGCTACCTCCTCCGTCTCCGCGGCCCTACGTGACTCTATTTTATTGGCGGGAGTGACAACCATGTCCTCGGCGGGAGCGAGGAGTATGTTCCGAAAACGGGTTTGCTGCGCGTTTGAGGGGCAAAGAGACGCAGCCCTTTAAAGAACCGCCCGACCGCTAACCCGCTTCGATAGCGGATGCATGCTCCTAACCGACAAGTGGCTGCGCCGGGGAGCCGACAAACTCCTTCCGAAACGCGCTTCCGAAGAGAGGGCGGCAAAACAGATGCATGAAATGCAGCATCACATGACATGACCCGCCCAAGGATTCACCTGCGGCGGGTCAGTACTTCAATGGCGCACCCTCAACACGGCATGCTCGCTTTGCGGGAAGCGAGCTTCTTTCCAAAGGCTTACCGTCCCTTTCCGGCGCCACGGTTCATTCGACATCCACCGCGACGGCGGGTGACCATCCGCTCCCGACACCCCAGGCTCCTGACCTCCGGAGGCGGCAGCGGACCCAGTGCCTCCCCGTTCCGAGATGAAGATCGATCCGCGCTTCGCGCACCCCCTCCGCAACGTTCACCCAATCCCCGCCTTCGCTTTTCACCTGCACGTCGAAGGCGGTTCCCTCAGGAGGCGGCTCGCAGGCAAGCTCAATCGAGACCTCCCCGTTCTCGCCCACCACGGCAACGGGAGCGACCTCGAGCTTCCCTTCCAGGCCCGACACCATGTCCCGGTAGGTGAAGGTGCCCGCCCAACACGCCTTAAACCACCAGGTCTCGGGATTGTGCGAGCGCGTCCCGTTTATCAGTTGCGAGTCCCAGAGGCCCAGCCCGCTCGCCTCGGTGACCGAGTGATAATCGCTGTCCTCGTTCGTCCACTCGCACACCTCGCCCACCCTGAGGGACACCGAGGCGGGGCTAAAACCGCCGGCGGTTATGCTCACCCGGTGCCTCCGTGAGGGGTCCTGCGGTATCACCGGGAGGAGGAGCCAGGATTCGCGTTCCCCGCCCGCGTGGATCCAGGTGTCGCCGGGATCCGTGGAGAGGGTCTGGTAGGCGGGAACCCTGAGGAGCCATCTATTAAGGAAGGGGAGCTCCAGCGAGAAGATGGCCTCCCCCGCCCGATTGTGGATCCCGCAGTATACGGTCAGGGCTATCCGCCAGCCCGCCTTGAAGAGCATGGCCGTGGGCCAGATCTCCACGTCCACGGGAACCGGGACTCCGGGCGTGAGCCACTGGTTCTCACGGAAGGTGTACCAGGGCTGGTAAGGCCGGGTCCTCTCCGGATCGAGAGTCCGCAGTGAGGCCCTCAGCCACCCGCGGGAGACGGGCTCGTCCGGTGAGCCGGGCACGTAGTAAGGGAACCTTATCTCCCTGCCGCTCTCGTCGATGGCCCGCAGCTCCACCGAGAGGTCGACGTCGTTGCCCGTGGTGGAGACCCAGAAATGCGCCGACACCGGGCCCGCCACCTGGACATCCTCGGGCAAGGGGTCAGTCATGAAGGTCACCCGCTCCCCGCTTCCGTACTCGTCGCTTTCGAATACGGCTTGAACGGAGGCATCCCGGACGGGGTTGGCGCCCACGAGGGACATCTTCTCGGTGTCCATGTACAGCTTCGTCCAGGCGGTGTCCTCCAAGGGCCAGGAATTCCCATAGACATGGGTGAAGGTGTCCGGGCCGGTACGCAGGGCCACGTCTACCCTGGGTTCCCTTTCCAGTCCGGTGTCCATGCCTTTCAGGTAATGGTCGAAGAAGCGGAGCACGGTGCGGTTCGCCCAGGGCTGATATGCCGACCCCCAGTGCGTCCCGCTGTACAGGAGGAGCCTTTTTCCCGGACTACCGGCGAGCTGGAAGGCGACCACGTTCCCCCTTAGGTGGAGGTCGGGATCGTTGAGGCACCCTACTGAGAGCATGGGTACCTCGAGCTTGCCGACCTCCTCGATGATCTTCGGGGTGTCCTTGCCGTCCGGGAACAGGATTCCAAGGCCCTTCTCCCATAACTCGTTCATCAGGGGATTCATGAAATAAAGCGGAAAATATGGAAGCGCAAGGAAGATGTTGTTGGCGATGAGTTGCAGACCGAGGGCGAAAAAGACCCCGAACAAACACGGTATCCCGCCTCTATAGCCAATGTCGCGATAAGGGTCTAAGAGTCCTTCCCACGGGACGATGGCCGAGAGGTGAGGGGGCCTGAGACCTGCCACCCAGTATTGGGACATGGCATAGTAGGAGATGCCGTAGAGGCCTATCCTGCCGGTGCTCCAGGGCTGCACGGCCGCCCATTCCACCGCGTCGTAGTAGTCACGCGCCTCGAAGTAGCTCAGTGCGTTGGTGATCCCTTCCGAACCCCCATATCCCCGGGTGCTCACCGATATGTAGACGTACCCCCGGGGCACCCAGTACTCCGGGTTGGCCTGTTCGAAATACCAGTATCTGGTCCCCACCCCGCCGTTGTCGTCTACTCCCGGCATCACTCCGGCCCCCACGCGCCGGGGATAAGGGGCAAAGGCCATGATCACCGGGTAGCGCCCCGGCCTGTCCGGCCTGTAGATGTCGCAACGCAGCCTCGTCCCGTCCCTCACCGGTATCGGCACGTCCTCCTCCACCAGCACTCGTACGGAAGGGTCGGGCTGGCTCAGGCCGTAGTCGTAACGCCCGTCGTCAACGTAGGACACTCCCTCGGCGAAGGCTCTCCCCCCTTCCCGAACGACCGCCGGAAAGAGGAGACAGGAGGCCGCAAGAGATAGAGTAAGCAGTGCGGCCAGCAAGTTTCTTCCCTTCAAGACCCACACCCCCTTGAAGTTCGGTAGACCTCCGATATACCCTTGCCCATAGCGTGTTGAGCTTCGCTTCAAAGCCAAACCCCACTCTTATCACGAGTGGCATAAAGTCAAAAACTCGTGGTATTATCCACCCCCATGCAGGCTCTCATGCCGACTAGCCGTAAAGATGTCGCATTATGATATTTTATTTTATATTTTGATATTCGTTTTTCAACCCCTCCTGCGTGCTTAACGGCCACCCGTCCGGAGGCTCCTGCGTGGTGACCCCTCGGGCTGTTCCCCCAGACCTCTTGGATCTATGACTCACGGGAGAAGGCGAAACAACGGCGCATCGTACACCACCCCCAGCCCACATGTTCAACAGGTTCAAATACGGCTCAACGTCCACAAAGAGATGAAGAACCAAGTCTCCGCCTTTCTTTCCCAAGCTCTCGTTTCGCGGCGGCTCAAGGTTAAAAGGCATGCTGGACTTAAAAGCGGAGGGCGTCACGCTCAAGGCTGCTCACCTTTCAATGAAGCAAATTGGTTAGCCTACTCCCGGGAACGGAGCGACAAAAGCCGCTATTCGGGTCTGGGACCAAAGACCATGGGAACGGGCCGATTGCGGAGACCGTCGCCTCGGCGAAATGCCCCTCAGAGGGGGAGGTCGTCGTAGAAGAGAAAGCGGCCCTGGCGGAGGGGTTCCCCGCCCCCGTCGAGGAAGATGGACTGCTGGCGCTCCGGTCCCACGGACACCAGCTTGATGGGGACGCCCGACCTCTCCCGGATGAACTGAATGTAATCGCGCGCCTCCACCGGCAGCTCTTCCAGGCGGGTGGCGCCTGAGATGTCCGTCCCCCAGCCCGGAAGTTCCTCGTAGACCGGCTCGCACTCGCGGAAGACCTCGTAGAGGGGAGGGAAGTCCCGGATGAGCTCACCGCCCCTGCGGTAGGCCACGCAGACCTTGAGGGTCTCGAACTGGGAGAGGACGTCCAGTTTGGTGAGCGCCAGGCTGGTCAGGGTGTTGAGGCGAGCCGCGTAGCGCAGGATGACCAGGTCGAACCAGCCGCAGCGCCGTTTCCTCCCCGTGGTGGTACCGAACTCCCGGCCCACCTCCTGCATGGCCTCGCCGATCTCGTTGTCCTGCTCCGTGGGGAAAGGCCCGGAACCAACCCGGGTGACGTAGGCCTTGGTCACCCCGATGATCTCCTCGATGTCGCGTGGGCCTATGCCCGCCCCGGCGCAAACCGCACCGGCCACGGTGTTGGAGGAGGTCACATAGGGATAGGTCCCGTGGTCCAGGTCCAGCATCAGCCCTTGGGCTCCCTCGAAGAGGACGTTCTTCCCCTCCCGGAGGGCCTCCTTGATAAGGAGGGGGGTGTCCGCCAGGAGATGCTTCAGGCGGCGCGCGTGATCGGTGTAGCGAGATGCTATCTCGGCGGCGTCGAGCGGTTCGGCCCCGTAGATGAGGGTGAGGAGGCGGTTCCTCTCCTCCACAGCCCGGCGCACCTTATCCCCGAAACCCTCGGGGTCGAGCATGTCCTGCATGCGCAGGCCCACCCGTGCCGCCTTGTCCGCATAGGTGGGGCCGATACCCCGCCGTGTGGTCCCCAGGCTGGCTGAGCCGCGGCTCTCCTCGAGAAGCCCGTCCAGGACCTCATGGTAGGGGAGGATGACGTGGGCGTTGTAGGAGATGCGCAGGCGTTCCGTGTCCACCCCCATGCCGGCGAGGCTCTCCATCTCCTCAAGGAGCACGGCCGGGTTGACGATGACCCCGTTTCCGATGACGGGGACGATGTGCGGGTAGAGGATGCCCGAGGGGATGAGGTGCAGCTTGAGGGTCTCGCCGTCGTAGACTATGGTGTGGCCCGCGTTGTTGCCCCCGTGGAAGCGCACCACCATGTGCATGTCGTCGGAGAGTAGGTCGATGACCTTCCCCTTGCCCTCGTCCCCCCACTGGGTTCCTACCACGACTATACCGGGCATGTCCCTTCCTCGCTCACTCTTTGCCCATATGCAGGCGACCCACCGACGCCTCTTTGCCGTTCTTCCCCTTTAAGAAGCCGCGCTCCACAGGAAGACCAACGGCCGCGGGACAACGGAGAGGCCTCGGCCGGCGATGCGCTTCCGGCTTCGCAAACCCGGCCGCGGCTGGAAATCCGTTATCCGCACGGTGAAAGATTATAACACCTGTGACCTATGAGCGCCTAACCCGTTTTAAAGGTACAGGTCGTCCTGTTCCTCCATCTTTTACTAGGCCAGCCGAACGGTAAAGCGGACTCTTCGCGCTTCCCAAAGCTTAGAAGGCATGCGGGCGCCACTCGCCATACCTGCGAGCACATCTCTCTTTCCCCGAAGACGTGACGATACTTTCTCCTTTCGGGAAACCAAAACCCGCACTACCATGACGAGAGAGAGGGGGTTTGGTGAACGAGGTGGGCCATCAAGCCTTTCACCCTTCCGGTGATCCGGTGCTGTGGTCATCATATGGCAGCTTATGGTTGTATGGCAGTTTATGGCAGTGCATTCTCGCCTTCCTTCCCCGCCCAGGTTTACCGCCGCCCCACCATCCCCGTTCCAGGCGTCCCTCATCTCCATGCGGCGAGGATGGAGCGCGCGGCCACCACGCCGGAGGCCGAGGCCTGCACCAGCCCGCGGGTGATGCCCGCACCGTCCCCCACGGCGTAAAGGCCCCGCACTCCCGTCTGGAGGTCCTTTCCGAGATGGAGGCGAGAGGAATAGAACTTCACCTCCACGCCGTAAAGAAGGGTGTCGCGGGAATTGAGGCCCGGGCAGAGCCTGTCCAGGGCCTCGAGCATCTCCAGGATATCGGAGATATAGCGGAAAGGAAGGGCGAAGCTCAGGTCCCCCGGAGTGGCGTCGGGGAGAGTGGGGCGTACCGTGGAACGGGCGATGCGCCTCGCGGTGGAGCGGCGTCCGGAGAGAAGGTCCCCCAGGCGCTGCACCAGGATGCCCTCCCCGAGAAGGTTGGCCAGGCGTGCGATGTACTTGCCATAGGCGATGGGCTCACGGAAGGGCTCGGTGAATGTAGTGCTCACCAGGAGGGCGAAATTCGTGTTCTCCGTGCGCCGCTCGGCGTAGGAATGGCCGTTCACCGTGAGGACGTCCCCGTAGCGCTCCACACATACCTCGCCGTAGGGATTCATGCAGAACACGCGCACTCGGTCCTCGAAACGGCGGGAGAAGTAATGTATCTTGGGCTCGTAAAGGTCACCGGTAAGCGGCTCCAGCACAGGTGCGGGGACTTCCACCCGGAGTCCGATGTCCACCTGGTTGTTCTGCGAGCCCACACCCAGCCTGCTCATCTCCCGCGCCAGCCAGTCGGCTCCCTCCCTCCCCGGAGCCACGATCACGTTGGAGGCGAGCACTTCCTCCCCGGAGGCTATACGCACCCCTTTCACCTCTCCATCCTCGGCGAGGATGGAGTCCACGGCCGTCCTCGTCTCGATGTCCACCTTGTCCTGGAGGTAGGAGCGTATGTCCACCAGCAAGCGGCGACAGTATTCCGTCCCCATATGCCGGAACGGGCAGGGAGTGAGCACCAGGTTGTGCAGGACTGCCCTGCGCCGCCACTCCTCCACCTTATCCGGGTCGGCGCCGTATAGATCGCGGGGGGCTCCGAACTCCAGGTAGAGGCGGTCGACATGGCGGATGAGGTCGTTCAACATACGGGTACCCACGTATTCCTGCAGCCAGCCCCCCACCTCAGGGGAGAGGGAGAGCTTCCCGTCACTGAAGGCACCCGCTCCTCCCCACCCACTGGTGATGGCGCAGGTACGGCACTTGCGGCATCTCCCCACGCGCGCCGGGCACTCCCTCTCCTCTATGTCCGGCCCTTTCTCCAGCATGAGCACGCGCATGCCGTCGCGCTTCACCAGCTCCAGGGCGGCGAATATGCCCGCGGGGCCCGCACCCACGATGATGACGTCGTAATCCTCATTCATGCCGCTCGAAACCCTCCAGCCATATGATGCTTGCACCCCGCCCGGTAACCCAGGCCGGTGTCATAGCAGCCCATTCTGGTATCATCATTTCCCGGACATCGCCTCTTTTTCCGGCTCCCGCCGCCGGTGGAGACTGCTGAACCGGGCACGATTCTCACCGCCTTCCTCGAAAGGGCCTCTTCCCCAGCCGCCAACGCTTTCCGATGCCGCAGCACGCTCCGCCCGTCGATCACCATCGTCAGGCAAGGCTATCCAGGCCTTCCCACATCTAGCCTTCTACGATCCCGTATCCCCCCGGTGATGATGCCAGTCCGTGGCCAACCCGGTTTTCACGTGCCTCGTCTTCTTCACCCTTGCAGGAGGTCTATCACCGGCCTACCATATCGCCGGCCTACCATATCGCCGGCCCGAGAGGCCGGAATGGCCTCCTCCCTTTACTTCGTCCTCGGCCCCCACGCCATTAAGCCGACGGCATGGCCCTTTGTCCAAACCGTCGACCCGCTGTTTCGCGAGCTCTGCGATCGTGCCCGTAAGCCGTCGTTCAAATCCTTTCTCCAGTTGCCCGAACCCATATTTACGGCCTCTATGATTATATTCCTGACCCGGTTGCGTTACCCGGAGATTGGAAGAATCATATTCCTGACCTGGTTGCGTTACCCGGAGATAGGAGGAGGCGAGCTTCCGGCGTTCCGTTCAATCGCCGGGGCATGGGAGATTTGAAGCCCTACCGCCAAGGCTAACCTACGGCAATCTTTTCTCGAGGTCCTATCGCCATGCGCCAACCCACGGCAATGTTGTCTCGAGGCCCTATATCATGCGCTAACCCACGGCAATCTTGTCCCGAAGTCCTGTCGCCATGCGCAAACCCACGGCCATCTTATATAGAATCAAAAGCGAAAGAGTATCAAAGGCGCAAGAGGTAGTCCTGTGGCACGGAGGAAAGAGAGGTCGCCGACACGATGATCATCATACCTTTCTGGATGCACGACCGCCTGGAAGAGGAAAAGGTCGGGGAGAAGGAGAGCTTCTGCCCCACCTGCGACCGCCCAGTCACCTTCTCCGTGGTGCGTATGCGCCGCAAAAGGATGCTTTATTCGATACTCAAGGTGTCCACTAAGGACCTGGGCACCTTCCTGGTCTGCCCCCGCTGCGGCAGCACCTACCACACCCAAGAGTAACCCACGGAGTCGTGGGCCCAGGACATGCCGGGGCCGTACATGGCCCGCTCGCAGATGACCGCCCTGTCCGAGGTGACCTTGGTGGAGACGTCCGTCCTTCCCGGGACGAAGGCGTTGGCGAGGAAGGTGGCACGAGAGTTCCCGGGGAGGAGGAAGTCCTGGGGCCCCGGAAGCGGGCCCTTGTCGGTCATGAAGGTGAGGTCCAGGGTGGCGGGCTCGGAGTCGGGGTTCTGGACCAGGATGTAGGTCTGCATGCCCTGAGCCGTGCAGCCCTCGGCGAGGTACCAGGTGGAGGCGGGGGCGGTCACCCCGATGGAGTCGTGGGCCCAGGACATGCCGGGGCCGTACATGGCCCGCTCGCAGATGACCGCCCTGTCCGAGGTGACCTTGGTGGAGACGTCCGTCCTTCCCGGGACGAAGGCGTTGGCGAGGAAGGTGGCACGAGAGTTCCCGGGGAGGAGGAAGTCCTGGGGCCCCGGAAGCGGGCCCTTGTCGGTCATGAAGGTGAGGTCCAGGGTGGCGGGCTCGGAGTCGGGGTTCTGGACCAGGATGTAGGTCTGCATGCCCTGAGCCGTGCAGCCCTCGGCGAGGTACCAGGTACTGGCAGGCGAAGGCGCTGGCTCCTCTTGAAACTCCGCCACCAGAGCGCGGTCGGAGGTCACGGTGAAGGCATAAGGGTTGCTTGTGGAGACCTGTTTCCCCCCCTCCGTCCACCTCACGAACCGGTAGCCCGGGGCCGGGCTGGCGGAAAGGGTCACTTTCTCCCCGTGAGCATACCCACCGGCGCCGGAGACCGTGCCCGAGCCGGCCGGACTCACGGAACAGGATACGGTATACACGACGACGCCGAAAGACGCGACCACCCGGTGGTCCTCGCGCAAGCCCTCGATACGGTATACCATCCCCGCGGGGTCTGTGACCGGCGCCGCCTTCCCGTTGTCGGAAAGGGATGTGATGCGGTAACCGGCGTAAGGGGTGATGTCCAAGACTGCCGTTCCTCCATAAGGGACCTCCTGGCTCGGCGGGGATATGGACCCCCCACCCCCGGATACCCAGGCGATCACCTCGAAGGGCAGCACGGTGAAGGGGAGAGGATCGGAGGTCCCGGTTGCGGTGCTCACTCTCACCGGCGCTCCTCCCGGGGCCAGGGGAGGCACAAGGCACCTTATCTCCCCATCCGACCAGGAGAGGTAATCCACGGCCCTCTCCGTCCCGAAGGAGACGTAGCTATCGCCCTGCGTGCCGCCGAACCTTGAGCCTCTGACCACCACCTCCGCTCCCACCTTCCCGGAGGCGGGGACCACCGAATCAAGTAGCGGCGGCAGGACGGCTTCCAGGGCCCGCCGGGCGTTCAGCCGGCCCCACCCGTAATAGTCGTCCCTCCCCGGGACCCCCCGGTCCTCGGCGCTTCCCTGCAGCAACTCCACGATTCGCTCCGGCGTGAGGGAAGGGCTCCGGGCGCGCATCAGGGCGGCCACTCCGGCGGCCATCGGTGTGGCCATGGAGGTCCCGGAGCCGTAGGTGTAATCGAGGGGAATCCCGTACGCGGTGAAAGCCACCGGGTAGGTGGGCACGGTGGACATCACGTAGACCCCGGGGGCGGAGAGGTCCACGCTGCCGTTGTAGGTGGAAAAATCCGCCACCTGGTCCCGGTTGTCCGTTGCGCCCACGCCCAGGACGTGCTCGTATCCCGCGGGATAGACCATGGTCTCGTCCCCGGTGTTCCCCGCTGCGGCGCAGAGCACGGCCCCACGGCTCCAGGCGTAGTTAACGGAATCCTGTTCCGCCGCGGAATAGGCCGTCCCCCCGAAGCTCATGCTCACCACCCGCGCCCCGTTGTCCACGGCGTAACGCAGGGCCTCGATCCAGTCCGCGGAGTAGAGCATCCCGCTCGAGTCTCCCGCCTTGAGGGCCATGATCCGGGCGCCGGGGCATGTCCCCGCCACCCCGGTGCCGTTCCCCGTCTCCGCGCCGGCTATCCCCGCGCAGTGGGTGCCGTGGCCATTGTCGTCCCGGGGGACGAAATTGGGGTTGGTCCGGAAGCAGAAGTCGAAGTTGCCGCGCTCCCAACGCGAACTGGACTGGAAGTAACGCCAGCCGCTACCGTCCTGGTACAGGTCATGCCATTCCCCCGGGTTCTCCGGGTCCTGGTAGTTCATGTACAGGATATAGTGGTTGGAGGCATCGAGCTGGGAAGTGGAGATGACCAGGTAATATGTGACCCCCGCAGCCAGGCGCACCCGGCTGGAGAGAGGCTTCTCGACGAGCGTCCCGAGGTAAGGCGAGACCTCCGAGGGCTGCACGACTGCGGAGGCCAGGTCAGGACCGGAGAGGGAAGCCCTCACCGAGATGGTGAAAGGCAGGGCGGGATTTCCGATCCTTCTGGGAACCATCCCCACCGAGGAGAGATAGTCTCCCGTGCCGGTGATGGACTGGGCGAAGAGCAGGTGGTCCTGGTCGCTTCCCAGGCGGTAGGCCCAATTGTTCTGGTAGAGGTGGGAGATGCCCGCCATGTTGTAACCGTTGCGGTCGTCCACGTAGCCGTTTCCGTCGTCGTCCAGGCCGTTTCCGGGAACCTCGTCCTCGTTGATCCATAAATTTCCATCGAGGTCGGGATGCCCGAGGTCGATGCCCGTATCGATGACCGCCACCACCGGTCGGCGGGAGAGACCCCTCTCCAGGTCCCAGGCCTCCACGGCATCGATGTCCGCGTCCACAGATCCGGCCACCCCGCCTATCACCTGGCCCGTGTTGTGGAAACCCCACTGCTGGCCGAAGCGAGGGTCATCCGGGATGTAGAGGGCGCGCCGCAGGTAGTTGGGCTCAGCGTACTCCACCCAGGGAAGGGAGCGGAGGAGGAAAAGCGCACCCTCGACGGAAAGCCCCGGCTCGAGAGCCAGCAGGCGGACCTTCCCGTCGCCGCCGTTTTCCTCCCCCGGCCCCACCGGTCCCGCCGCGCTTTCCGTCAGCGCGTGACCCTCCGGCTCCCAGCTCCGGGGCTCTTGGTCATCGCCCTCAGCGCCTTCTACCCCACTGCGGAGCATGGTGTCGGCACTGCTCTCGCCCCACTCGAGCATCGCGCTTCCCGCCGGCAGCGGGCCTCCCGAGGCTCCCCGCTTTCCCGTGTATACATCCTGGTCCTCGCCCTTCCTTTCCGCCCTGTCCGCTCTTCCGCCTATCTCCCGAAGGACACGGCTCGCACCTAACCTGGAAAGCGCTTCCAGTGCCACGGCAACCTGTGTCCCCGCCCGGAACTTCACCAGCACCTGCCCGGGCGCGTAAGGTGGCCCTCCGGTCGCGATGTCCGCTGAAAGCTGGGCAGCATCGGCGCTTCCCGTATGCCTGCCGCCTTCCGCCAGAACCGCAGTGGAGACCGAGCCGTAGGCCAGGAAGACCGAAAGGGCCAGAAAAGCGAGCAGGACGACGCCTACGAGTGTCCGTTTACCGGCGCGTCCTCCCGTACTGGACGTCATGCCGCCTCACTCCTTCGCGGCCGACTTCGTTGAGAACCGATCCATTAACCTAAGGATAGCTCAATCTCCGGTTTCCTCCCACGGTAAAGGACATCAGCCGGACATAGGGATGGCGGCCTCAGAGGCCGTGGAATGGATATTAAGCATGATTCTAATCTGAAATGCCTCAGTGAAGCATGTCATCCCGTCATGTGACGGAGCAGCCAGGCGGAGCCTCACAACCGCGAACATCACGCTCCGCAGAGATATCGGACAAGAGGAAAACCGCTCAGGGCCTCTGCCGCCAGTTGCAGGGGGATGCGCGGTCTTTCCGCTTCTCCCCGACGGCCTTAGAAGCGCAAGTAAAATGCCATGATGAGAGCCATAAGGTCTGCTCCTGCCAAGCCTCTCAGGCCGGCGAATTTTTGCTCCGTGCCTGGCCCGAGGAGTAAAGAGGTGTGCGCCTTGCCATAAGGCCTTTACGGTCTACAGGGAGCGAGGCAAGCGAAGGACGGCGCCACGAAAAAGCCGAGCGTTAACTAATTTTTCCAAAAGCGATGGCAGGCTGGTTCCGAGAGGAGATCGCAGGCCTTTTCTATCGGCTCGACCCCGCTGCGGGTTCCGGTGCCGGGGGTCGTGCCTCCATGTTGGAGCTTACCTCCTCGCGAGAGCCCGGTGCGGGCTGTTTCCCCTCTTGCGTGCCCTCGCTTTCCCCGGGTGGGGCCTCGGGCCGGACCTCCTCGGGCTCCTTGCCCGGCTCTGCAGGCGGAACGGTCGCCTCCGGCGGCTTGTCATCCGAAGGCGGGGCGGGTTGTGCCTGCGGCACCGGGGCCGGGAGCGGCGCCACGAAGGCCACGTCCGCCGGGGTTATGAAACCCTCCAGGAGAAGCGGCCAGTCCTCGGGGGTCAGGAGGACCACGTCACAGGCCACGCGGGGGACGTCACGCAGGTCGAAACGCACCGAGACGCCTCCCCTCCCGTCCCTCATTATCTCCCCCTCAAGGAGCAGGCCGGGCGCCACCGCATAGGCCTTCGAGATGCCGACCTTCAGCGTCCCTTTAGGCGCTATCCTCAGGAAGAAGGGGCTTGCGGCATCCACGCCCTTCTCCCATCCCGCGGAACCTTCCCCGGAACAACCCGGGAGCGCTCTACCGGCCGGGCTCCCGGCACCGCTCATGTCGCCATTCATCGTGACGCAGCCCTCCCAGCGCACGACGGTGAACCCGCCGTAAAGAACAGCAGCCCTTCCGTCATGGAAATCGAGCCTCACATCATAGGCTCCGGCGCTCGCTTCCCGGAGGTCGAAAACAGCATAGACCATGCCGGAGCTCAAGACCCATGCTTTCACCGCCCGAATCTCATGCTCCCCCCTGATCAGCCGGGCGACCACGCTTCCCCTGAAGCCCTTGCCGTATATGAAGACCGGCCAGCGGCAGGCCCCTGCAAGACCCCAGTCCGGGCATAACCCACAGATCTTTACCGCAGGTCCGGCCTGCCAGGTACCGGCCGACATCTCGCACCTTACCGCCTCCGTGTCGCTGAACTGGGCATTGACCGGCACCATGTATCTGGCCGACAAAGTCACGGCCACCAGGAGTAATAGAATCAAGTGGGCCTTGAATCTCCGCATGCCTTCCTCACGCGCTTTCAAATCCTCCGCGAGTCGATGACTCTCCGGTCGTACGAACGCCTCGCCGATGATTACTGCCTACTGCACTGGTTCAAGGTGTAGACAAAGGAAACGTTAAGCGCCACACCCATGAACCGGTTGTCCGCCTCGTCGGCAAATCTCACGCTCATCCTCATGGTCGGGCACTTTCTCTCGTCCATCCAGAACTGGGGCGGCGGGAGGTCGTCCAGCGGGTCATCCTTCAGGTCCCGAAAGGTTATCTTCCCGTCCCCATCGGTATCCTCCACTCGCCAGTCCCCCGGCCTGTAGCCGTAGGGTCGTGGTGGCATACCTGTAATTTCCCCCGTCAGAAGATCTATCCTCCAGCTATCGCTCCCATATCCCAGAGCAGTCAATATAATCATCCCGGCCATCTCTTCCGCCGTTACGGGCGCATTCTCTCCCGGGTAACCAGTCAGGGAATAATTGACCCCTATTTCAAGATGGTCCGAGCGTACGATCCCGAGATTTCTCATCTGAATGAAGCTCTTTGAAAATTGGTATTCCTTCCCTGGCTCCATTTCCATAATCGTCCAGGTATCGCTAACCCCGTCCGACCAGCTCTCATCCTGATCTCTGAGTTCCAAGTCAAAAAGGGGGCGATATCTAAAGGAGCAGGCTTGTGATTCTCTCAGAAAAAGATGGCTCCCAACGGCCAGTGCCATGACCGACGAGATAATCCCAATCACTGAAAAAAAGACCTTTCTCAACCTTTTGCGCTCCCTAAACAACCAAGCTCGTTGAATCGCGTGTTATATCTAGCCTTTGACTTATTGCAGCCTCCACACCTTTGACCGCCTTTCCGTAAAAATACTTTTCAAGATTTTAGGTGGTTTCCCGGGCCCGGGGTCTCCGGGCCCGGGAAATACCTTCATGCTCAGGCTACACAAATAACTGACTATGTTAGTCGGCGTTCTGGAGCAGCTCGAAGGTGATGCTTATCTCCAGGGAATCATCCTGAGCCTGGTTGTCCATGGAGGTGTTCCACCAGTCGTAGATCTCAACGATAAAGTCAGTTCCTCCGCCGGCCTCAAGCAATTCGTCGAGATCGTAGCTGGAAGCGAGGTCCTTGACTTTCCCGTTGAATATTATCTTGTCTCCAGGGCTTATCCAACCGTTATGGTCGTAATCGAGGAACATCCTCAGGTTAAGGACATCGTCCAGCTCGCCGGTGTCCGCGGAAGTATCACCCGCCTCGATTTCAGGTTCGGTGAGGTTGTTCTCGTTGCTTGTCACAACGATATTCTCGAGATCTAGGTATCCGGGGATACTTCCTATGTTCTTCAATGTGTAAATGGGGTGCGGTTGATTGCCGGGCTTAAGATTGTTGTATTCGAAAACTACCGTCTCGCCGTTCTTGTCGTTTACCGTGAGGTCCAAAGTCCCAGCTCTGAATTTGTTTAAGGTGAGTTCGGTGTCGCTGAACTGCGCATGCACCCCAAGGCCAACAAGTGTCGCCACTAGAGCCAATGCCATCGTAGCCAAGAGCACCTTTTTCATCTCTTTTCTACCTCCTTCGTTTCATATCCACTTTTCCGTTCGTCCCCCATGAGTAAATCGCTGGGGTTTCTCACCAAGTTGCCCCTCCGGCACCCGGCTATATCTAGTGGCTTCAGAATCCGCATCACCTCCTTTCTTCGCGGATTGGCGCCATCGGGGACACACTCTGCCTCTGGTATGTGTGAGTGCCATGTCCTCAAACTCAACTATCCAATCACCCCTCCAACAAATGGGCTTAAAGAATAGGTATTTATGTTTTTAAAGGTGCCTATGAAATGGCCTCTACCCCTTAGGACCCTCACTGTTTATAATGAAAACAAGGTGCACAAAGGCCTGGCAGAGGCTCGGCGTGTACCTCAGGGGGCAGTGGCGGCTGCCCCCATTCTATTGCCATGCACACCTACTCTTTTTCATCCACCTCCCGTGGGAAACGATTCCTGAAACAGGACAACATTATTCGGACACAGCTTATCATTTATTATTGGTCTACTGAAAAATTCGCCCTTTTTACCCCTTTTACCCAAAAGATTATATATACATAAACCCGTTTCCCGTCAACAACTTTTCCCCGCCAACTCTCACATACTAAGCCCTGACCACACCTGAAAAGAACCGTCAGAGCAATGCAATCCCGCTTACCACCGATCGCCAGCCGCCTTCAAATTCGTGCTTCTACTTAGTCTTCACAGGAAACAAGCATTTTTTCGCCTTCCGGATATACGCCCCTTACGAAATAAAACCCGATCTTTTTGATCGGGCCGGTTTCACCACTCGCTCCCCGCATCGCAGGTGACCATATCAACGCGATGCGGTTCACAGCTTCCCCATCGTCCCAATTCGTATGATTTATCTATATAAATTATAGCTTCTTTTCATCATTTGTAAACCTTATCCACATTGATCGAGTAATCAGAAACTCACTTAATAACTGAAAGAACAGGGATGTACGGAATACGGGTATATGTCAAAACGTCTTTGGTTTTCCCCAGTGTAGAACATCCGTCAATCCTTCAATCCCGCTTTTTCCCTCTTGAGCTCCCCTACAGCTTTAACCAGGTCTTTCCCAAAAAGCACCATAAGAATCAGAGCCGGCGCGCAGATGAATACAAGAAATGCCAGTTTGCTCTGCATAAAACTGGAAAAGAACCCTAGATAAGGTATATGAAACACTACCTTGTCCACCTTTTCCGAGGAGATGGAGACCAGGTCCGGGTCGGGGTCCTCGTTGGCGTCGCCCTTGGTCTGGAACCAGCGCTTGCCGTCTTCCTCAACAATATCGATTACGCGGTGGGTCACTTTTCTGCCGTCGGGGGCGTTGAAGCCGATTATGTCCCCCACCTTGACATCGCTCACGTGGACATCGCGGCAGATTATCATCCCCCCCACTTTGAGAGCCGGTTCCATGGAACCGGAGAGGACTGGGTGGGCGCTCATCCCGAAGCGCGGGGCCACCATGAGGAAGGCGGCCAGGAGGATGAAGATGGCAAGGACGATGATGGTCGACCATTCCAGGACTCGAAGCGCCGCCCTCGCTATAGCCCAGCCTTTCCGGCTCTCATCAACCTTTGAGGCCCCTTTCCCCGATCCCACCTCGATAGCGCCATTCGGGCTGCGCTCCACCATCAGGTCACGCTCACCCTTCAGAGCAATCTCGCCCTCACCGGTCCTACAATTTTCCTGACCCATGTCAGGCGTTGTCCCCTCCACATCAGGCATGACGGCCTTCTCGCTTCCCGCGCCTCTAAGCACCTCCGCCACAAAGCCTTCCAGCACCGATCTTGGTGTGGTAGGCAACCGGGCGAGCCATTCAGCCCTTCTGCCCTCATCCGCCTCCAGCATCTCTCTCAGGGCGCATTTCACGAATTCCCTGGCCGGTTTCACCAGATTCCAGTAGGCGTCCCAATCGTCCTCATCGAACGAATCGGGGGGATTCCGCAAGACCCGGACGGTCCTGTCGGAGAGGGTCCTCCCCCGCGCGGCGAAATAGGCCGTCAGTTGCTGGAGGAAATAGTCATCCGCCCTATCCATCTCGATTTCCCTGTCGCCCTGCTAAAACATGCGCCTGATCCATGTATATTCTACCATAACGCCAACACGCAACTTTTCGGCCGGGCATGAGGGCAAGGGTCGCGAAGGGAGTTGATCTCCAGCGAGAAGCGCCGTCAAGATCGGCAATCCCACTCTATCGCGCAAGCAGGGTCTAAGACGTTTGGCCCGTTCAGCGGCGAAGCCGCAAATCCTTTAGCGGACATCTAACGCCTGGATGCCGCCAAATCACGTGAAAACCCAGAAATCGCCCTCCTTGCGCAGCTCCCCGGACTTCACCCGCTGGAGGTGCCTGCGGCGCTTCCCCTCGAAGGTCCCGTCGTCCAGGACAACCACGCCCTCCTCGAGGACGTCCCAGACAAGCGCCCCTTCCGCAGCGGCGAACTCCTCGGGGGTCATGGCCAACGGCTCGAGCGGCAATAGTCCAGGCCACGCATCGAGCAAGAGCTCTATGCGCTCGAAGCGGTTGTATTTCTCGAAATCGGGAGAGAGGACGAGTATATCGTAGTCGCTCTCCTCCAGGTTCTCCCCTGTGGCCCGGGAGCCGAAGACAACCAAGGAGGAAAGGCTCAGCCTCTCCCGGAGGGAGCCGAGGAAGGATTCCAGAAGCGCGTGGTCTATATCCGGCTGCGCACGAACTCCTCTATCCTCTTTTGGCATTCGCGAAGCTCCTCCACAATCTCCGCGCCGTAGAAGTCCTTGGGGGGACCTCCTACCCCGTTCGGGTAGCGGGACATGATATAGTGGCCGTCCAGTTTCTTGCACTCTCTCGAAATCTCCGAGGTATCGATGCCCCTGGTGCTCAGCATCTTCTCCATGTGCACGCAGGAATGGGTGCGTGACTCCAGCCCCAGGCGGAGGAGGAGGGCCTTCAAAGCTTTTTCCGCCGACTGCTGGAGGTGAAAGGCAGCTCCTTCATAAAGGCCTTCCCTCGAGAGGCTATCCGCCATATCGCGGTCTCTATCAGCCGCTTCCAGCCACCAACTCACTTCAGGGCGCATCATCTCACCCCGCGTCCCTGCTTCGTTCCGGCCCACCCGCTGTTCCACCATTATATCAAGTGCAAAGAAGAAGTTTTCTCGCGCGATATCGCTGCCAGCCAGGCGACTGGGAAGGGTCCCGCGCGCAAGCCCCTCACTCCAGGTCGTAGTCGTCGGGGAGGACCTTCATGCGCACCAGCTCGGGGTCGTGCCCGGGGATGACCACGTCGGCCATCATGTCCAGCTTGGCCAGGGAGCGCATTATCTCCCCGGGGTTGAGCACCGAGGGCCCGAAGTAGCCCCCGTAGCGGGACCCCCACACCTTGGCGATGGTCTCCTGCACCTCGGGGTCCTCGAGGTCCACCTTCTGGCCGGCCACGCCCCCCAGGGCCACCGCCTCGGCGAACTTGGCCGGGAAGCGCTTGGCCAGGCCGGCGTACATGTAGGCGGCGTCCCCGAAGATCACGGCCCTGCCCCGTGAGGTGTTCACTCCCACCGCCTGGTGTCCGGCGGTGTGCCCGGGGGCGAAGATGAGCTCGATGCCCTCCCGCAGCTTGAAGTCCCCGTTCACCAGCTTGAAGCGGGGTACCAGGTCTATCCAGTCTTCCTGGCAGCAGCCCACCGCCTGGTATCCCATGGGGAAGTAGGATTCCACCATCTCCACCTCCTGCACGTAGAAGGAGGCGTTCTCGAAGAGGTGGAGGTAGCCGGTGTGGTCGTGGTGCAGGTGGGTGATGATGACCGTCTCTATCTCCTTGGGGTCCACGCCGTTCCGCCTGAGCACCTCGGGGACCTCCAGGTCGGGGGTGCGCGGCTTGGGCCCGAATATCCACTTGGGGACGTGGTCGTGCACGTAGCTCCCGTCCACGATGATCTTCTCCCCGTCCTCCCCCTCGATGAGGAACATGAAGACGGGGAGGTCTGCGACGTAACCGGCGGCGAGCGGGCTCATGATCAGCCCCCAGTTCATGTGGAACCACCCGGTGAGCAAGGGCTTTATCCTGTACTCCTTCATGGCGCAGCCTCCTTTCTCTCCCTCCGATATCCGATTTATCAATGGCAACCCACCTTATCTTCAGGATAACCCACCTGAAGAAACCGAGCACGTTGGAAATGCTCCGGCACAGGAGACGCTGCGCAGGAGTAATGATCATACCTATCGCATATCCTTAGGGGTATCAAAATCCAAGATCTGAACCCTTATGGTTTCGAGCGTGGAAGAAAGGGGAAAATAGGAATGGGGCTGCGAATCTATTACCGACAACCTCGGGCGCGATAACGGGCACGGATCAACAGGGCATTTACGTTTACGGGCATAAACATTCAAAACCACAAAGCATCGTTGCTGTCACGAGAACGGGCTTTGAGGGCAAGACCGTGGGTGGAGGCATCCGCATGCACGAGAGGGGCAAAGGAGGTGATGCCTTTCAGGAGAGGGAAATCCCCAAAGCCGAAGCCGGATCACCGGTCATAAGAAGTGCATATGCCAATAATGCCTACAGGCCACACAACACACTGTACAAACCCTACGAAACATACAAGGTTCGCCGCAAACTCCATGCTTACCATCAAACCTATAAAGCACGAGACGTACCTGCCAAAACCTGCCTCCAGCCCCGGTGATCCGGGGAGACGCAGCTTCAAGAAAGACGCATACAATCGGAGGTGAGACCATGAACATGAAAAGCGCTGGTAGAAAGCTTCTGCTCCCGACAAAGTGCTTGGCCGCGGTCCTGCTGGCGGCGGCTCTCATGTTGGCCTTATCCATGCCGACCGCCGCAGGCAGATGTATGCCCACCGACAGGCTCTACCCCATCATCTTCGTCCACGGGGGCTCGGGATCCGCGGCCCAGTTCGAGTCGCAGGCCATGCGCTTCGCGAGCAACGGCTACCCGCCGGAGCTCATAACGGCATTCGAGTACGACTCCAGTTTCACCATCAACACCATGGCCGACGTCTACAACAGGCTGGACGAGCACATCGCGAGGGTCATGGCCGAGACTGGGGCCCCCAAGGTCAACGTGCTGGGGCACTCCCTGGGCACGACGGTCATGCACGGCTACCTGGCCTACCCCGAGCGCGCGGCCAAGGTGGCCAACTACGTGAACATCGACGGGAGGACGGCGGCTGCTCCTCCAGGTGGGGTGAGGACCCTGGCCATATGGGCCGGGATGGGGACTCCCGGCCGCGAGATCGTGGGGGCCATAAACGTGACCATCCCCGGCCAGACCCACGTGCAGGTGGCCACCTCGGCGGAGTCCTTCGCCGAGATGTACCGGTTCTTCACCGGGGAGGAACCGGCCACCACCGAGATCATCCCCCAGCCGCGGGGCCAGGTGAGGGTGGCCGGCCGCGCCGTGTTCTTCCCCCTGAACGCGGGGGTGGAGGGGGCCACCGTGCAGATGTGGGAGGTGGACCCGGCCACGGGCAGGAGGATGAGGAAGAAGCCGGACGCCTCCTGCGTGGTGGGCGCCGACGGTGCCTGGGGCCCCTTCAAGGCCAAGGGCGGGAGCTCCTACGAGTTCGTCATCCTGCGGGAGGGCTTCCGTGCCCACCACTTCTACACCGAGCCCCTGATAAGGAGCGACTACCTGGTGCGGCTGAACACCTCCCCTCCAGGTGGCGTCGGCGACCTGCTGGACACGAGCGACCGCCACGCCAACCTGGTCATCACCCGGAACAAGGAGCTGTGGGGCGACCAGGGGACGAACAACGACGTGCTCCTGGTGGACGGCGTGAACGTGGTCACCCCCGCGGGATGCGCCCTCACCAAAAGGACCATAGGCATGTTCGTCTACGACTGGCACGCCGACGGGGCGAGCGACCGCTCCGCGCCCATTCCCTTCCTGCACTCCCTCCCCTTCCTCACCGGCGTGGACCTCTTCGTCCCCGCCGCCGACCCGCCGGACCGCACCATATCCCTGGTGCTCTTCCCGCGCGGCGGAGGGGGAAGGACGCAGGTGGTGAACGTCCCCGCCTGGGCCTCCTCCGGGCACGCCGTCACGGTGATGTTCAACGACTTCCGGCAGGACGCGAACACCTGGGTGGAGTACGTGCGGGCCTTGCGGGAGTGAGGCAGACCAGCGAAAGCGCGTGGGTCAGCGAGTCAGCTTGGACTGATACGGCGGCCTCCCCATAGACGGCGGGCCTTCCAATAGACGGCGGGCCTCCCCATAGACGGTTCAAGCGCGAAGGCAAACGCGCCAGGGGCCGCGCCCTCGCCCGCCCTACCGCCGGCGCTGTCCGGTCGACTCCCGGAACGCCGGTGCCGGGGCCCAAAGGCTGGGGGGCGGCCCCATCCAACGCAACGCTTGCGCTCGTGAGGGTACATATCCCGAGGACGCGGCCTCGCAAAGCCCGCTCTTATGCCCGCTTCTATGCTAAAATCCAAAGCATGGCTGCGAGGAGAGCTGTCATAACAATTACTGCGATAGCCTGTCTAACCATTTTCTTCCTTCTCCTCCCCGCGCTCGCGGGCTGCGGGAAAGCCGGAGACGAGGCCGGGCCGGAGAGCCGCGAGGTCGCCGGCAACGAGGGGCCAGCGGAGGCGGATACCACGGCACAGCAGGGGGCACCGCAGTGCGCCCAGGCGACGGGCGGGAACGGGGAGGCCGTCGTGACCTTCCCCGCCTACCCGACGACGAGCCCCTGGGAGGAGGAACTGCGGAGGGAGTGGGTCCCGGACATCGTCTGCGACCTCATCTGGGGCTACCGCGTTTACGTCAACGGGAATTTCTTCGGGGACTGGCCCGCCGTATACACGCCCACAGGTACTACTTCCTACACGCTGCAATCTCCCCAGAGCATCACCCTGCAGGGGCTGACCCCCGGACAGTACTACACCGTGGACATCTACCCCCTGGGGATATACTTCAGCCCCAACCTGGTCACCCCCGACGGAAAAAGATACGCCTATCGCAAGAACGGCGCTGCAGACTGGTCGTGGGCATGGGTCGACAGAAGCGGCAACCCCGTCAGCGCTTGGTCGCCCCTCCAACCGCTTCCCGAGACCGCGCAGATAAACAACCCCGGCTATTTCTTCAAATACGGGCTGCTCTGGTCGGGACGGGTTCAGGCCCAAAGGAGCGGTGGCGGGGGCGGCGGGGGTAAAGGCCTGCCGATGTGAGGGGCATGCGGGTGAAGATCAAGAGCCGCGTGTCACTCTAAAGCGCGGCATGTTCGGGCATCCCGCGTGGAAATAACGCTTTTTTGGAGCCTCCTCAGGAATAAAGACCCCTGATCTCAATACGGCCTACCCTATTGACAACAATGCAAGCCATGCCCTAATAATTTATCCGTGTCGAGGGCTTGGAGGGCAAACATCATTTCTCAACCGTCCTCGATGCTCTACTTAAACGCGTTTGGCCTTTTGTCCATACGCGCGTAAGGGCATGTTGGAAAACAAGTTCTGGGCTATATACTCGCATACGTGTGGTGCATTACGGTTTGGGTAAAAAGGAACCATAGGAATGCGTGAGCTGTCGAGCCTTTCCATACTTGCATACTTGAAAAGTGGGGTGGAGGCGACCGAACATCCACTACTTCCCACATGGCATCCGCTCAAAGACCCCGGGGGCCGATAAGATCGCACATTTGAGGAGGTGATGACGGGACAGAAAGGCAAAAGGGCACAGGCTTTTAACAAGGCTTTCCGAAGTCCGGTAAGGTCGTATTCCGAATGAGGTGACGGAAAGGCCGGAGAAGCGAATGGCATGCAATATCGCCGTGAGAGACGTCGGGATACAAAAGATGACTTGTCCTGGAAGCGTGAGGCAAAGGAAGTATTTTCCTTAAGAGGGAACAGCGAGAAC
Organism: Candidatus Solincola tengchongensis; assembly: GCF_015711935.1. NCBI lineage: Bacteria > Bacillati > Actinomycetota > Candidatus Geothermincolia > Candidatus Geothermincolales > Candidatus Geothermincolaceae > Candidatus Solincola > Candidatus Solincola tengchongensis. The sequence goes on along the minus strand of NZ_JACVJJ010000021.1, from coordinate 7,905 downwards.
AGGATTAGACGTCGACCGCGAGCATCGCCGGATGGGGTCTCAAGAGACGAAGGAGGTCGTGCTTTGGAAGAGGTGATGGTAAGGCCGGAGAGGTGCATAGGGTGCAAGCACTGCGAGGTAGCCTGCGCCGTGGAGCACTCCGCCGCCCGGGAGCTGGCGGCGGCGCTGGGGGAGACGCCCGTCTCGGTCCCCAGGATAAGGGTGGAGGTGGGCATGAGCTACCTGACTTTCCCCAACCGCTGCCGGCACTGCGACCCCGCTCCCTGCCTGCAGGTGTGCCCCACCAACGCCCTAGTCCGAGACGAGCGTACAGGCCTGGTGGCGCAGGAATACGCCAGGTGCATAAGGTGCACCGCCTGCGCCATGGCCTGTCCCTTCGGGGTCATCCAGTTCAAGCCGGTGCTCCAGACGGGGCCGGAACGGGTGGTCAACGCCAAGTGCGACGGGTGCCTGGACAGGCGGGCAAGGGGCGAGGTCCCGGCCTGCGCCGAGGCCTGCAAGACCGGCGCCCTGGTCTTCGGGGAGGTGAACGAGCTCATCCGTTCGGACCGGAAGAGCTTCACCCTGAGGATGCTCACCAGTCGGGAGCCGGAGGTGGAGGCGCCCGGCATGCCCGCCAACCTCCGCGCCTTCCGGGACCTCATGGCGGAGCTGGCGGGGTTGGGCCCATCCGCCGAATAGCGGCAGGAACAGCGGCAGGGGTGATCTGGGAAACACCGGCGATTTGGAACCCTGGCGGGTATGGGCCCGTTTGCCGCACGGAGACATGATGTGATCGGAGGTTATACCGAGGAAAATCCGGTCCTTAGGGGCCGACGGCCGAGAGGAAATCGCGCCTGAAGGCGCGTCTGTAGCTCGAGGAGGAGGATCGAGAAATGCAACACGACGTGTTCTCCGCGAAGGAGGAGGCCCAAAAGAGGGCCACCCATCCCACGGATCAGGAGATAGTCGAGAAGGCGCTCCGGGAGGGAGTGGAGACCGCCTGGGACAGGCTGGAAAAGCAGCAGCCGCAGTGCGGTTACGGGCAGCTGGGCCTGTGCTGCAACCGCTGCGCCATGGGGCCCTGCCGCATCGACCCCTTCGGCGAGGGGCCCCGCCGCGGCGTGTGCGGCGCCGACGCCGACCTCATCGTGTCCCGTAACCTCCTCGACGACCTGGCGGTGGGGGCCGCCGCGCACTCCGACCACGCCCGCGAGGTCATCGAGGTGCTCCTGGAGACCGCGGAGGGGAGGGCGCAGGGTTACCGCCTGACGGACGTCGAGAAACTGAGGTCCATCGCCGCGGAGTACGGCCTGGACACGGCGGGAAAGCCCGACGAGGAGATAGCCAGGGAGCTGGCCCTGGCCATGCTCGAGGAGTTCGGGACGGTGAAGAACCGCATACAGTTCACCGAGCGGGCCCCGGAGAAGACGACAGCTATATGGAAGGAACTGGGAATCATGCCCCGGGGCGTGGACCGGGAGATAGTGGGGGCCGACCACCGCATCCAGATGGGGGTGGGAGCGGACTACACCAACGTACTGGTGCACGCGCTGCGCGCCTCGCTGGCCGACGGATGGGGCGGCTCCATGATGGCCACCTTCGCCTCGGACATCCTCTTCGGCACGCCCTCCCCCAAGACCTCCACGGTCAACCTGGGCGTCCTGGAGGCGGACAAGGTCAACGTCATCACCCACGGCCACAACCCCATCCTCTCGGAGATGATCGTGCTGGCCGCCCAGGACCCCGAGCTCCTCGAGCTGGCCTCGCAGAAGGGAGCCAAAGGCATAAACGTGGTCGGCATGTGCTGCACGGGCAACGAGCTCCTCATGAGGCACGGCGTCCCGGTCGGCGGCAGCCTCCTGGACCAGGAGCTGGCCATCGCCACCGGCGCGGTGGAGGCCATGGTGGTCGACTACCAGTGCGTCTTCCCCTCCCTCGCGGAGACGGCCTCCTGCTACCATACCAAGGTCATCTGCACCAGCGAAAAGGCGGTGGTGCCGGGAGCCGTCTATCTCCGCTTCGCGCCCGAGAGCGCGCTGGACACCGCCAAGGAGATAGTGAGGACGGCGGTGGAGAACTTCCCCCTGCGCAACCCGGACCGGGTGAAGATACCCGGGGAGCCGGCGAGCTTCACGGTCGGCTTCTCCGAGGAGTCCATCCGCGGAGCCCTGGGAGGGAGCTACAAACCCCTCATCGACGCCATCGTGTCCGGGCAGATACTGGGCGCGGCGGGGGTCGTGGGCTGCAACAACCCGAAGATAAAGATGGACCACGGCCACGTGACCCTGGTGAGCGAGCTCATCAAGAGGAACATCCTGGTGGTGGAGACGGGGTGCGCCGCCTACGCCTGCGGAAAGGCGGGGCTCCTCCGGCCGGAGGCGGCGGACATGGCCGGCGAGGGCCTGGCCTCCGTGTGCAAGGCGCTGGGCGTGCCGCCGGTGCTCCACATGGGCTCCTGCGTGGACTGCTCGCGCATCCTCAACCTGCTGGCCGCCGTGGCTAAAGAGATCGGGGTGGGCATCGGGGACCTCCCCGTGGTGGGGGCGGCGCCGGAGTGGTACTCCCAGAAGGCCATCTCCATCGGCGCCTACTTCGTGGCCTCGGGGGTGAACGTGGTCCTGGGCATCCCGCCCAAGATATTCGGCAGCGCCAACGTGGTGGAGCTCCTGGCCTCCAAGCTGAAGGATCTGGTGCAGGCCTCCTTCGCCGTGGAGCCGGATCCCCTCAAGGCCGCCGACCTCATCGAGTCCCTCATCCGGGAGAAGCGGAAGGGGCTGAACATCTGAGCGGCCGCCGAGCCGCGTCCAAAGGCGGCACGGGCACGAAACGAAACGGGCGATCGCTCGCAGGCCTTTCACTGATCCGGGGTGATGCGCATGACAGGCGAAAACAGGCTGGAAACCGTGATCTCCGGTTACGACCGGCCCTACGGGAGGCTTTTAGGAATCCTTGAGGCCGTCCAGGAGGAGGAGGGCTACCTGCGCCGGGAGACCCTCGAGCTCCTGGCGGAGAGGCTCGGCGTGCCCCTCTCCCGCCTCTACAGCCTGGCCACCTTCTACTCCCTCTTCGAGCTGCAGCCGGTGGGGAGGCACGTCATAACCGTGTGCCGGGGTACGGCCTGCCACGTGAGGGGCGCTGACCGCCTGCTGGCCGCCCTGCGGGATCTGCTGGGGCTGGAGCCCGGCGAGACCACCCCGGACGGCAAGTTCACCCTGACCACCGACGACCTCTCCTTCTCCGTGAAGGCGGCCCGCTGCTTCGGGGCCTGCAGCATGGCCCCCGTCGTCAGGGTGGACGGCAGGGCTTACGGGCTGATGACGCCCGAGAGGATCCCGGCCTTGCTGGAAAGATATGGATGGAGAAGATGAAGATGGCGAAGATAAGGGGACTCGAGGACCTGGAGAGGACAGGCGAGCGCGGACTCCGCAAGCTGCTGCCCGAAAGGCCCCGCGTCACCGTGGGCACGGCCACCTGCGGCCTGGCGGCCGGAGGCGGTGAGGTCCACGCCTCCCTGGCGAATGCCCTGAGCGAAAAAGGCCTCGACGCCCTCCTGGTCAAGGTGGGCTGCATCGGTTACTGCCGTGTGGAGCCCTTAGTGGGAGTGTGCCTCCCGGGTGGGCCGCTGCTCCTCCTGCGCGGCGTGCGCGAGGAGGACGCGGAAGAGATCGCGGCGGCGCTTGAGCGCGGGCGCCTGCCGGCGGAGAAGGCCCTCTGCCGCGTGGAGGACTGGGACCACCTGACAAAGCGCCTCTCCTACGGAAAGGGAGCAGACGGCGTGCCCGCCTACGACGAGGTGCCCTTCTTCCGCCGGCAGGAAAAGGTGGTCATGAGGAACTGCGGGCTCATCAACCCGGAGGACATCGAGGAGTACATCGCCGTGGGGGGGTACCGGGCCGCCCTCCGCGCCCTCGGGGAGATGACCCCGGAGGAGGTGATAGCCGAGGTCGAACGGTCGGGGCTGCGCGGCAGGGGCGGGGCCGGTTTCCCAACTGCCAGAAAGTGGAAGGCAGCTCTTGCCGCCGACGCGGACACCAGGTACGTCATCTGCAACGCCGACGAGGGCGACCCCGGGGCCTACATGAACCGCAACGTCATAGAGAGCGACCCCCACTCCCTCCTGGAGGGGATGCTCATCGGCGCGTACGCCCTGGGGGCCAACGAGGGGATAATCTACGTCCGGGCGGAATACCCCCTGGCGGTGGAGAGGCTGCGCCTCGCCCTGGAGCAGGCGGAGCGCCTCGGCCTTCTGGGCGACGACGTCCTGGGCACGGGATTCGCCTTCCGCGTCACCGTGGCCCGCGGCGCCGGTTCCTTCGTCTGCGGTGAGGAGACCGCCCTCATCGCCTCCCTGGAGGGGAAGACGGGCCGTCCCGCGCCGCGCCCGCCCTACCCCACCGAGAGCGGGCTCCTCGGCGCTCCCACGGTCATCAACAACGTGGAGACCTGGTGCAACGTGCCGGTCATCATAGCGAAGGGCGGGGAGTGGTTCTCGCGCCTCGGAAAGGATGGCAACGCGGGCACCAAGGTCTTCTCGCTGGTGGGCAAGGCGAGCAACGTGGGCCTCGTGGAGGTGCCCATGGGCACTCCCGTCGGCGAGGTCGTCGAGGACATAGGCGAGGGCCCACCCGGGGGGCGGAGGCTGAAGGCGGTGCAGGTGGGCGGCCCATCCGGGGGCTGCCTGCCCGCGCGCCTCCTGGACACCCCGCTGGACTACGAGAGCCTCCAGGAGCACGGGGCCATCATGGGCTCCGGCGGCATGGTGGTCATGGACGAGAACACCTGCATGGTGGACACCGCCAGGTTCTTCCTGGAGTTCACCGGCGACGAGTCCTGCGGGAAGTGCGCTCCCTGCCGCGACGGGCTGTTCTTCATGCAGCGTCTGCTGGAAAAGATTTCCTCCGGGGAGGGGAGTTCGGAGGACCTGGGCCTGCTGGAGGAGCTGGCGGAGGGAACCCGCAAGACGTCCCTCTGCGGATTGGGCCGCACGGCGCCCAACCCGGTGCTCACCACCCTGCGCCACTTCCGGGAGGAGTACCTGGAACACGTGGAGCGCCGCAGGTGTCCCGCGGGGGTATGCGAGGCCCTGACCTATGCCCCCTGCTGGAGCGCCTGCCCCCTGGGACAGGACGTGCCCGGTTACGTGGCCCACATCGCCGCGGGAGACCTCGCCGCCGCCGCCGAGGTCATCGCGCTGGACAACCCCTTCCCGAGGGTGCTTTCCAGGGTTTGCCATCACCCCTGCGAGAGGAGGTGCCGCCTGGGCGAGACCTCCCAGCCGGTCTCCATCTGCGCCCTGAAGCGGGTGGTAGCCGACCTCCGCCCCCGGCGGCCCGCGAGCGCCGGAGCCGGCGGGCGCAAAGGGCGCAAAGGAGAGAAGGGGGAGGTGGCCGTGGTGGGCTCCGGCCCGGCCGGGCTCAGCGCCGCCTTCTTCCTGGCCCGGATGGGATACGGGGTCACCGTCCTCGAGTCCTCCCCCTCCCCCGGAGGCATGCTCAGGTGGGGCATCCCCGCCTACCGGCTTCCCAGGGACGTCCTGGAGGAGGAGATAGCGGCCCTAAGCGCGATGGGGGTGGAGTTCCGCACCGGCGTCACCGTGGGCAGCGACGTGACCCTTCCGGAGCTCCTTTCCCGGGGGTACGGCGCCGTGGTGCTGGCCGTGGGCCTGCCCCGCGGGGAGGGCCTGGGGATCCCCGGGGCCGACGCCCCCGGCGTGCTGGACGGTCTGACCTTCTTGAGGGAGGTGAACTCCGGAGCCTCCGTGGCCCTCGGACGGGAGATCCTGGTGGTCGGCGGCGGCAACACCGCTGTGGACGCCGCCCGCTGCGCCCGCCGGTTGGCCCCGGAAGCTCGCGTGCGCATCGTGTACCGGCGCGAACGCCGCGACATGCCCGCCATCCCCTCGGAGGTGGAGGAGGCCTACCGCGAGGGGGTGGAGATGGAGTTCCTCACCCTCCCGGTGCGGGTGATCTCGGAGAACGGCAGGGTGGCCGGCCTGCTGTGCAGGCGCGCGGCGCCTGGGCCCCGGGACGAGATGGGGCGCCGCCTCCCCGTGCCCCTCGAGGGCTCGGATTTCGTCATCCCCGCGGACACCGTCATCGCCGCCGTGGGCCAGAGGGAGGACGGGACCTTCCTGGCGGGCGCCGCGGGTCTGGAAATAAAAGGAAGCCGGCTCGCGGCCGACCCGGAGACACTTCAGACGGGGATGCCGGGCGTCTTCGCCGCCGGCGACGTGTTCCACGGGCCCTCCACGGTGGTGGAAGCCGCCGCCTCGGGAAGGGCGGCGGCGGAATCGGTGGACCTCTACCTGAGCGGGAAGCCCATGCGGAGGAAGCGCATGGCAGCCTTTCCCTCCTCCAGGGTACCGCCTTACGAGATGACCTCCCGCGAACTGGAGGAGGTCGCCGCTCGGGGCCGAGAGGAAGCCCCCACCCTGCCGCCGGAGGAGAGGACCGGCGGCTTCCTGGAGGTGTCCATGGCCATGGACAGGGAAGCGGCGGTGCGGGAAGCGCGCCGCTGCCTGCGCTGCGACCTCAAGGAGGTAACCCGGTGAAAGGCGAGGTCTGCATTTCCATAAATGGCAAAAAATGCCAGGCAAGAGAGGGCGAGCCGGTGCTCCAGGCCGCCAGGAGGAACGGCTTCTTCATCCCCTCCCTCTGCTACCACGAGGCCCTTGAGCCCTACGCCGCCTGCCGCCTGTGCCTCGTTGAGGTCTTGGGCGGGCCGGCCCCGGCCGGGGTGACCACCTCCTGCACCCTGCGCGCCTCCGAGGGCCTGGAGGTGCTCACCGAGTGCGAGGAGGTCGCGTCCCTGCGCCGCATAGTCCTGGAGCTGCACCTGGCCAGGGCCCCGGAGGCGGAGGTGGTCAGGAGTCTGGCGGAGACGTACGGGGTCAAGGCCGGCCGTCTGGTCCGGGAGCCGGACCCCTCCGACCCCCTGGGAAACAGGTGCGTGCTCTGCGGCCTGTGCGTGAGGGTCTGCTCGGAGGCGCTGGGGGTGGGCGCCATCGACTTCATAGGGAGGGGTTACGCGACCCGCGTGAACACACCGTATCTGGAGGCCTCCTCCGTGTGCACCGGCTGCGGGGCTTGCGCGGAGGTGTGCCCCACGGGCGCCGTCCGCTGGGAGGAAGGCAAAGAGGCCCGCGTCATGCATTCCTGGAGCGGCACCGCGGTACCATTCCGGAAGTGCGCACGCTGCGGGAGGAGTTTCGGCCCGGACGCCCTTGCCGCCTACGCCTACGCCCGGGTTCCCGACCTCGACGCCTCGCTCCGCGATCTGTGCCCGGACTGCAGGCGGAAGGACTTCTCGCAGCGTACGCTCTTTTATGCCGCTAATCCGCAGAGCGTGGAATAAAGGTGGATGCGGAATAAGGCCGCGAGCGCAGACGTAATGCGCGCGCATCTGGGATCCCGGCTTCCAGATCACTGGTTTACTATGCGCCCATCCCTGGGCAACACAGTGCGCGCAGCGGTTCAAGCCATGCGCCCGGGGGTATCAAATTTCAAGACCTGGCCGGCCTCCCCGTCCTCCTCCACCTCGTCCCGCTCAATAAAGAACCTTCCGCGGGGCACGCTTGGCCTGTAGGAGGGCACCAGCTCCGAGAGAAGAACCCGCACGCGGTCCTCGTCCTCCCTGCGCGCGGCCAGGATGAGCTCCTCCACCCGGGCCTGGAAGTCCCCGGGCAGCTCCAGCTCGTGTATGGCCTTGTCTATCTTGGGGTGGGGGGTGCGCGCCAGCTCCTCCTCCGGGAAGGTGAGGGTCTCGTGCGGCTTCTCCCCCGGCCGCAGCCCGTTATGACAGGTGCTGTATCGTTTCAGTAGGCGCTTTCCGGGTTGAAAAGAGTCGAGAGACCACCCTATCATCCTGACAAAACAAGCTAAGTTAACAGGAAGAAAGGGGTGATCTCTCTTGCTGAACGAAATC
>NZ_JACVJJ010000020.1:0-6065 GCF_015711935.1 Candidatus Solincola tengchongensis | reverse complement strand
GTAGAGGAGGTGGATCCTCCAGGGGCCTCCCCGCTCCGCCCGCTCCCTTATGATGGAGGCGAAGGGGGTGATGCCCGAGCCCCCGGCGAGGAAGACCAGCTCCTCGGTGTCCGTCAGGGGCTCGGGGTAGAAGCTCCCCGCGGGGCCCGTGGAGAGGAAGGTGTCCCCCACCCCCACCCGGTCCAGGAGGAAGTCGGAGACGAAGCCTCCCTCCACACGGCGCACGGTGAGGTCCCAGTATCCCTTCCCCGGGGGGAGGAGATGGAGTAGGGCCGGGAGGTAAGGACCCCGTCTACCTCGCAGAAGAGGTTCACGTACTGGCCGGCCCGGAAGGAGGGGAGGACCCCCTCTGCGGCCTCCATCCTGAGGGTCTTGGTGCTTCCCGTCTCCTCGATTATCTCCGCCACCCGCAGCCTCACCCGGTCGGGGTGCAGGGAGGAGAGGGCGCGGTCGACGGCGAGGAGAGGCAGGTCTATCTCCGAGGCCTCCGCCGCCTGGCTCTCGCAGGAGGCCTTCACGGCCTCGATGCCCGCGGCTCCCATGCCGCCTTTCTCCATGTCCTGGAGGATGTTCTCCGCCGCCGTTCGGCCGGAGTCGATGCAGGGCTGGAAGCCTCCGCCCATCCTTACCCAGGCTCCGGCGAAGTACAGGCCCTCCAGAGGACCGCGATTGGGAAGGCGCAACACGGTGCTCTCGGCGGGGGAGTTCTCATAACCGTAGACGGCTCCCTCCCAGTTGCCCGTGTAACGCATATGGGTGAGGGGGGTGGCCACCTCGACCACCTCGATGTGCTCCCGCAGCCCCGGCGCGACTCGCTCGGCAAGGTCGATGAGGCGGGAGGCCAGCTGGTTTTTCGCCTCCACGTAGCGGTCCGGTGGGAGGGCACGCCACAGGTCCCCGAACCCTATGGTGGTCAGGGTGACCACGCAGGTCCCGGGTGGCGAGAACTCGGGGTCCAGGACGTTGTAGGGGGCGATGGCGCAGCTCTTGGGCTGGAAGACGGCGTTCCTGCGGGCCTCGTCGTAGTGGGACTCGAAGTCGTAGTCCAGGTTGAGCATTATCTCGTGGTTGGCCAGCCCCAGGCGTTCCACCGGGCAGTCCAGGCCCAGGAAGACGGTGAACAGGGAGATGCCGACCTTCCCCCATCCCAGCCTCCTCAGGTACCAGGAGGGCACGTTCTCTCGCCCCACCAGGTCCAAACAGGTGGTTATGGGGTTGGCGTTGCTCACCACGTAGGAGGTGGAGACCGCCGTCTCGTCCTCGGCCACCACCCCGGTGACCCTCCCGCCCTCGACGACGATGCGCGCGGCGCCGTTGTTCAGGCGCACGTCGCCACCGTTTTCCAGAATGGTCTCCACGAAGGCCTGAGACAAGGCCTGGCTCTTTCCTTTGACGTGGGTGGGACCGTACTTGAGGTAGGTGGCGTTGGCGATGGCGAAGAGGAGGAAGGAGAGCCGGGAGGGGGGCAGGCCGTAATACCCCCAGAGCTGGGCGATGACCGCGCGGGCCCGCTCGTCCTTGACCTCGGCGTTGAGGACGTCGCCCAGGGTGGCGCCGGCGTAGGTCATGAGGTTGGCGAAGGCCTGCGGGTTGGCGGCCATGGCCTCAGGCGTGAATATGGAAGTTTCTTCCAAAAGAGCGAACATGAGGGAGGTAAAGCGGCGTATCCCCTCCGCTTCGGCCGGGAAGTGCTCGCAGAGCACCTCGTCGTAGCCCTCGCGTTCCGCGGGGAGCACCAGGTCCAGGTCGGGGAAGGTGCTGCGGTAGAAGTCGGGGATGTCCAGGAACTCCACCTTCTGCGCTACCCCTATCTTTTCCAGAGAATGCCAGAGGGGGCCCCGGCGACTCCTGTGCCCCAGGCCGGAGAGCTCGTGCAGGGAGATCTCGAACTCGAAGCGCCCCCTGCAGAAGGTGGAGGCATAACCTCCTGGCACGCAGTGCTTCTCCAGCACCAGGACCCTCTTACCGGCCACGGACAGGTTGGCCGCCGCGGAGAGGCCGCCCAGCCCGGCCCCCACGACCACCACGTCATAATCCGCCATCGCCGATCCCTCCCCTCGCGTGCTTGAACGGAACGCGGTTCACGCGCCCGCCGCGGCTATCTCGCCCTTCTCGTACTTCTCGTGGACCATCTTCCGTATCTCCCGGTAGTGGACCTTTCCGGTGATCAGCCGCGGCAGCTCCTCCACGAAAAGCACGTACTTGGGTGCCTTGTAGTCGGCCAGATGGCGCTTGCACCAGGAGATGATCTCCTCGTCGGTGGCCGTGGCGCCCGGCTTGAGCTGGACGACGGCGGTGACCGCCTCCCCCCAGCGGGGATGGGGAACCGAGGTCACCCCGGAGAGCTCCACGGCCGGATGCCTGTTGATGACTTCCTCAACCTCCTCGGGGAAGACCTTCTCCCCGCCGGTGTTTATGCACCCCGATCCCCGCCCGATGAGGTGGATGTGCCCCTTCTCGTCCACCGTGGCCATGTCCCCGGTGAATATATAGGTCTTGCCGCCGACTTTCCGGTAGGTGCGCGCCGTCTTCTCCGGGTCCCCGAAGTACCCGGAAGAACCCTGATGCTCCCGGGCCACGGCCACCTCGCCGATCTCTCCCGGACCAGCCTCCCTTCCGTCCTCGGTTATCACCTTTACCATGTCGGTCACCCGGAAGACGGTCTTTTCCAGCTCCCGGTCGGCGGCGGTGTAGGGGGTGACCGAGATGTAGTGGCCTTCGGTGGAGGCCAGGACGTCCAGGATGATGAGCTGGGGCAGGTGGTCCAGCAGACGGCGCTTGACGTCCACGGAGAGGGCCATGCCGCTGGATAGGATTACCAGGAGGGAGCTCAGGTCGTAGCGGCGGCCCTCGGCGGCCGCCTGGTCGAGGGCGTCGGCGAAGGGACGGCACTGCCCGTCGCCCACGGCCACCAGGACGTTGGCGCGGTGTTTCTCGATGGCTCGCATCATCTCCTCCACGTCGAAGCTCTTGGAGGGGAGCATGATGCTGGTGAATCCTCCAATCATGCCGATGAGGGCGTGGTTGTAAGCCCAAGCGTGCATCATGGGGCTGGCCAGGAGGAGGCGCACCTTGCCCCCCGTGAGCCTGGCGGTCATACGCAACAGGGCCCGGATCACGGGATCGGGCGAGCGGCGGATGAAGGGGCCCGCCTTCTTCCCCATGGCGGCCAAGGCTTTGCGCGTGGCCGGCCGGGAGAGGATCCAGGGTAGGGCGCGGGCCGTGCCCGGGATGCGCAGGGTCCTCTCGATGCCCTCGAAGACCTGGCCGGGGGCTTTGGCAAGGTCTGCCAGACCGCCGGCGAAGTTGCGGAGCATGGCCTCAAGCGGAGCGCTCAGGGCCTGTTCATGGGTGTAGATGACCCCCTTGGGGTACCCGGTGGTACCTCCGGTGTACATGAGGACCACGATGTCCTGGTCGCGGAACCCCTCCCAGGGAGGCTGTGGGCGTGTGGCCGGCTTGTCGCTTACCAGTTCATGGTAGTTGTGCATGCCCTCCACACGCCGCTCCCCGATGATGATGTAATTCCTCACCCCGGGTAGCTCCGGCCGGAGGTTCGCCATGCGATCGGCGATGTCCTCGTTGAAGACCACCGTGGTCATCCCCGCGTCCTCTATGACGTGCTTAAGCTCCCATTCCTTGAACTTGAAATTGAGGGTCACGGCGCGGGCGGTTATCTTCCAGGCCGCGGCCACCGTCTCCAGGAAGGCGGGGGTGTTGTATTCTGCGATGCCGATGTTCTCGTCGCGCTTCACTCCCAGGTCCAGAAGGGCGTGAGCCAGGCGGTTGGTGCGTTCGTCCAGCTCCCGGTAGGTGATGACCTCGTCACCGTAGATGACCGCCGGATAGGAAGCGAAGGCGGACAGGATGTCGTCGTAGAAACCCTGGAAGTCGGTCATGATACTCCCTCCCCTGAGAACAAAAAGCGACCTTACCGGACAGCCTTCCCCGCAGATCCGACCTACGATAATTATAACGGCAATCGCTTCCGTAACACTCGCGCGGCGGACGGGGATGGAAGTACTGCCGCGGATCTCCTTCCGTCAACATCCGATCTTATAAGCGGCGGGGGTCTTGCAAAAACCCGTTTAAGATCGGGAAGAAGGGCATTCATTTCACGGATACGCTCTCGGATGCGCATGATTTACGAACGGCAACCGCTTCCGGAACACCCTTCGGCGGACGGGGATGGGGAGGGCTGCCGCATGGAAGGTTGAAAACAGTCCTGCGAGGGTGACGAGAAGGATATTTGGAAGCGCGTTGTGATAACGGGCACGGTTTCTTGAAAGGAAAAGGCTTCGACAACAAGGACAAGCGCGATAGCAGGAAGGAGAAGCAGCACAACGGGAGAGCGGGGGAAGCATGCGGCGAAGGGATGCCGCAAGAAGTCATCGGTTCCAGGCGAGAAGGCCGGTTACGGCCCCTCCGGAGATCCCCCGAAGGTGGCGACTGGAGCAGGGAGCATATGGAGATCGGAGAGAGGGGTCCAATACAAGATGGGGTGTATCAACGCGGTTCCCCCCTGCAGCGCCGGTGGGCGAATCCTTTCCTGTGTAAAGCGACAAATATAGACCGACTACATTCAGATGAGGAAAGCGGCCTTTGCCGCCTTCCTTGACGAAGACGGATCAGGGTGATTCCCGTTCTTGGGTGTCGAGATTCCCGGCTTACCCCTCAGTCGCAGGTGGGGCAGCGCCAGCCGCGACGACGCCGCCCGTATCCGCTCACCGGCTGGCCGCACCTACCGCAGCGGTACTTCCCCGACCCCTCCTGGAGGATGTAAGTGCCGCCCTCGATGCGCAGGGCCTTGCCGGCATAGAGAGCCTCGACGAGCTTGGAGCGGGCCTCGGTGACCATGCGCTGCAGGGTCTGGCGGGAGATGCCCATGGACTGGGCGGCTTCCTCCTGGTACATCCCCTCCAGGTCCACAAGGCGCAGGGCCTCCAGCTCCTCGATGCGAAGCAAGGTCTCCTCGAGTTGTGCGGCGGGAATCCCCTGGGGCTTGTAGAGAGTAGCCTTAGGGGTTTCCTTCACCAGCTTGGGCTTGATCGGTCTTGGCAAATTCTACCTCCTCACAACGCCTCCAACCCGGAAACACTAACCAATTTTATATGCAGGAAATCGCGAGGGGCAAGTTCTCGTTCACGAAAGGGGCTGACTGCCGCTTCTCGGGCTTCTCGTATCCCGAGATGAAGCGCTCGTCCGGCACGATGCTTTTGAAGCCGCGGGCGGGATGAGGGCGAGGGTAGGCGAAGGTCACGGGAGGAGATCATGCGACACAAGGCCCTCTTGGGCCGGATTCAAAGTATGTAAAGGGGGATGCCCGTGTTGGGCGCAGGCATCATGCAGCGGAAGGGAAACCTCGGTCCGAAAAGCCTGTTGGGGAGCGTCTTTTTCCTTTACTCATCCCCTTCCGGCATCACCGAAGGGGCCACTCGGCGCGCAGCCTCTCCAGGGCGTGAAAGACCACCGGGCAGACCAGGTAATTGGCGCCGAGGTTGTCCAGCTTTTCGGTGCTGTCGACGGCGAGGGAGAAGGGGTATTCGCGGCAGCTGTCCGGGCGCCACCGGTAAAGGGTGCAGAGGTTGCGCTTTAGAAAAGGGCACGGCCTGCGGTTCAGGCAGGTATCCCGGTCCTCGTTCCGGCCGACGTAGGACTCCCGGAAGACGGAGCGTTTCATATCCAGGGCCTCGGCCAGTCGGGCTATGTCGTGGGTCTCCAGCACCACGTAAGCTTCCTTGCAGCAGGCGGCGCACTTCGTGCAGTCGAAGAAGGGCATGATCTCCCGGAAAAGCGCCTTCAGGGCCGAATCCAGCCGACGCTTGGATACGCGCTCTCCTTTGAGCCTCTCGATGAACTCGTCCACCTCGGTCTCGTTGGCCCTGGCCAGCCGGCGTATCCTCCTCAAATCGGTCTCCATCCTCGGTCACCTTTCGTCCTCTTTTTCGACCCCACACGTGCGGAATGGCCCCCTCGGGCCTCACGTTCGGGCACCGCCTCATAAGAATAATACGCTTTCCCGGCCTAGGGTACATCTTCGAAATCAGTTCTATCGCCCTGTCTGT
>NZ_JACVJJ010000019.1:0-3092 GCF_015711935.1 Candidatus Solincola tengchongensis | reverse complement strand
GGAACCGCGCCCTGGAAAGCGAGCAAGTAACATACCGGGTGGAATCTCGGCACGGAAAGGTGGTGTTGCCCTAAAGTCACAAGAAACGGGAAGTCGGGTGTCGCTTCCCGAGGCGGCCGAAAACGAAAGCGCTGGCTGTCCCTGAACCGCGTGAAGAGAAAAAATGCGGTAGCAATCCACTACACTTACACGAAGCTCATTCGCTGCAACGTCCATACCCACATCGAGCAGATTTTCAAAACCACGTATCTTCCGGCTGTCTACCACCGCCGACCTCGGGAAGGGAGAGAACAACGCCTTAGAGCACGCATATCGCATGCGGCATACACGACAACCATCGAACGAGAAACGATCTCCCGGCGACGAAAGAAATACGCTCCACGGCTCCCGGAAAGCGGGGGGCGAAAGCGGCCACTTCCAGCCCTCGGCGCCATCTCCGGAAGGGCGCCTCCCCTGTCAGGGGCACGCGGAGACCGGGCGATATGGGAGCGACCGACGCGGCGGTCCGCCGGGGCTCCCAGAGGGTGTCCGAGGAGAGGAACAGGCATGGAAAACGTGTCATGCGGCGGGCACGGGGAAGAGAAAACCTTTGGGGATGGCGAGCTCGGGGCCTAGACAAAAAGGTATGCTTTCCAATCTTTCCCGGGGTGGAGGAAACATCGTCCGCAAGGCGAGCCCGGTGGGACAGGGAAAGCAGCTTTCCGGCGTGGCCGAGGACTCGGGAATGGTCAGGAAGAACCGGGGATAGCTTGGGAGGAGGGTTAAGGTTAAGGGTATAAGGGCCTAGGGGAAACCCTGACATGGACGGGAACCGCAAGGTAGGGGCGGAGGACCGCGACTTTGGACGACGGGCATGGGAGCACAAGGTGTCGGATCCCGTTTCACAGCCTTGCAAAATTGTCATGCGAGGTGGGCTTGAGGAGGAAGCTGAGGGAAGGCGTAGCGAGACGTTTCATGTGAGGTGGTGAGCATGGGTGCCGTCGGAGAGGGGAAAACGGTCGGGGTGGAAGCTTTACGAAGCGGACTGGTGAACATCCTGGAGACCATCAGGAAGAGGGACCCGCGGGAGCTGGCGCGGGAGCTCCTGGACGGTGACGGGCGTCTATCCGAGGCCCTCCTGGAGTCCCTTCCCGTCCTGTCCCAGGCCCTCCTGGAGGCGGCCCGTGCGGTTCTGGAGAGGATGGAGAGCCTCCCCCCGGAGAGGGCGGCGGGCATCCTGGCTCGCGCCCTGCCGGGCGCCGACGGGAGCCTCCTCGGAGAGCTCATCAACTCTTTCTCCCGCCTGCTCATCCGCCTGCACGAGGAGCGCCCGGAGCTGCTGGTGGAGGAACAGGTGGATTTCTTCTCGCGGGCCACTCAAGCGGTGGACTTCGGGAAGCTGCGCAAGGTCCTCAGCTACCGGGCGGAGGACCGCCTGGAGGGGCTGCGGCGCGAGATCGAGGTCCTGGGGGACAACCCCGTGGCCCTGGTGAACCTCTTCAGCGTGGCGGCCCCGGCGGCGAACCAGGCACTGCAGGTGCTGAAGACCCTCTTCAAGGTATTGGACCTTCCCGCCGAGGCCATGACCTACGCCCTCTTCAACATCCTGGAGGAGGTGGACTGGAAGGAGGCCGCGGAGGTTATAAACGGAGCGGCCGCCTTCCTGGTCAACCTCCACCGCGGGAGCTACATCCTGGGTGACGGGAGCCTCTACTCCACGGCCCCCTTCTCCCGAATCGCCTCCGACCTCGCCGAGGGTATCGACGGTCCGCTCCTGGCCGAGGCCCTGGCCGCCCTGGGGGAGGAAGGCGAGGCCCTGCTCACCTCACTGGTCGAACAGGCGCTGAGGGACGCCGACCTGGCCTCCTCCCTGCTGGAGGCCGCCGCCTCTCTGGCCACCTCCTCCCTCCGCGCCCTCGCCGGGCTCGTGGAAAGCTATTCCGCCACCCCCATGGAAGTGCGGTCCAGGATGCGAGAAGCCTTCGCCCGAAACCTGGACGTGGAGGAACTCACACGGCTTTCGCGCTCCCTGGCCTCGCTCCTGCGAGGCGCCCGCCTTGCAGGAGAATCAGGCCGGCCCGCAGCGGCGGAGGGACACCCCACCTTCCCCTGGCGGGAGGTAGTGGAACCCCTGCGCGCTGAGACGCTGGGGCGGTTCGGCCCGCGGGAGGTCGCAAAGAGGGTCAACGACCTACTGCGGGCCGTGAACCGCCGCCTTCGGGAAGTCCCGGCCGGCGAGGGTTACGCGGCCGCCCTGCTGGATTCGCTCGACCGTTCGGAGTTGGAGAGCCTCTTACGCCAATCGGGCACCCGCCTACGGGAGACCCTCGCCGCCCGACCCGAAACGGCGAGATTGATGGCCAAAGGCTTAATAACCATTATTTACCAAGGCTTTCGTGGTTACCTGTCCAGCCTGCGCGCCGGCAGGAGAGGCCGTAGGAGGTGATAGAGATGGCCGTTTCAGGGACCGCGCTGGAAATACGAGAGATATACGACCCCTACGTACGGGGGTGGAAGGAGAAAGGCGGAGGGGTGGTGGGCTACTCATGCCTCGCCACCCCCGTGGAGCTCATCGAGGCCGCTGGCCTGCTCCCCTACCGCATCAAGGCCCTGGGTAACCCCCGGACCGACATGGCCGACGGGGAGATGTCCCTCTTCAACTGCTCCTTTTGCCGCTCCTGCCTGCAGCTGGCCCTGGACGGCACCTATGATTTCCTGGACGGGCTCATCGAGACCAACGGATGCGACCACCTGCGGGCCATGTTCGAGAACTGGCAGCACAACAAGAACCTGCCCTTCTTCCACTACCTGAAGGTCCCCCACTTCTTCCGCGACGACTCCCTGGAGTACTTCCGGGGAGAGCTGGAGCTCCTGCGCCAGCACCTGGCCTCGCACTTCTCGGCCCAAGCGGACGATGATTCCCTGCGGCGGTCCATGCAGGACTGGAACCTGGTGCGGGAGAAGTGGCGCGAGCTCTGCGAGCTGCGGGAGCTCCCGGAACCCAGGGTGACGGGGAGCGAGGCCCTGGCCCTGGAGCTGGCCGGCTCGCGCATGACCGGAAGGGACTTCGCCGAGCTCCTCTCCTCCTTCATCGAGGAGAGGCGGGGCGCCCC
>NZ_JACVJJ010000018.1:0-8595 GCF_015711935.1 Candidatus Solincola tengchongensis | reverse complement strand
AGAGAGGTTCTTCGCATGATTCGGCACCCCCACTTGTTCCCCCGGCAAGAAACGCAGGTTACCGTTCGGTATATGTCTTAGGAATAACAATCGCTATATTTCCTGTCAAGCTGCAGGCTTCTTCTGCCGGACGGGGTATGATAACGTAAAGCCTGAGAGGTAACCCTTTTTATTCCGTTGATTTGCCTGTTTTTTCAAGATGATAGGGTGGTTCTCGGCCCTTTTCAGCCCGAAGAGCGCCTACTGACACTATGCGGCACCGCCTGTCTTGCGGTGATATCACAAGGGCCGCGACGGTGGCGCCGTCAGGTCTCCAGGAGCATTCCGCCAATCGTCGGTCGGGGATTTCCGGCATTCTCGGCGTTTCCGCCACTCCGGAGGATTCCCGCGTCACCTGGATCGTCGATCAGGAGTCCGTATCTCCGAAAATCGAGTTCTTGGGCTTGTATGGAGAACATGTTGAGGTTCATAGAACATATAGGGGTTCAGGAACGTAATAATTCAATGGGAGCGTTGTTCGGGGTTTTAGATGTTTCGACACCAGGTGTGCCGCGAAAAGAGAGGAGGATGGATTGCCCTTGTGCGATACGCGATTGAATGTCTTCAGAGAGATTAACCGTATTTCAGACGAAGCGCCTTACGGATGGGAGATCTTCAAGCGATGAGGATAGCCGAAATACCGCAAAGGGCAGCAAGACCGGAAAGCAATAGAATGGCCGGGAAACCGGAAAAGTATCCTGAAAGTTCAAGAGATGTAAAAGGAGCCATAAAATCTTGCCTGGTAGAATGGCCGGGAAACCGGAAAAATATCCTGAAAGGGTGAAAAATGGTGACGGGACATGGCTTCTGGCCAAAGGGAGATATGAGGAGCGCGGGTACCGATGGCGGTTCTTCCGTGAACGGCGGTTTCCGGCCGCGGCGGCGCTTTTTGCCGTTTGTGGCGGCAGGCGTCATCATCGTGATGTTCCTGGCCGCCGTTCTTGGGAGCCCCGGTTGTGGGTGCCTTCCGGTTCCTAGGCAACAGGAGGTATCCCTCGAATACCGGGTCGAGAGGACGGCGGAGGAGCAGTCACGGGAACCGGAAGGCCTTTTTGCATCCGCCGATCTGGAGGAAGAGAAAGCGGGGCACATAAGCCATATCCGTGATAACTCCCTGGAACTGGCCTATCTGATACATCGCAAGATCAATGATGTCCGAAAGCGCTACGGCCTCTCCGCACTGAGTTGGGACCAGGAACTGGCGGCCATAGCCCTGGAGCACAGCCGGGACATGGCGGAGAGGGACTACTTCGACCACGTCAGCCCGGAGGGGAAGGATTTCACCGACCGTTACCGGGAGCACGGCTACAAACGGACCACCAGGGTGGGGACCGTGGAGTACAAAGGTGGCGAGAACCTCTTCCTGGGCAACGTGGTAAAGTCTTACACCTACGACAGGGAAACGGGCGAGATCCTCTCCTATTCCTACTTCACCCTGGAAGGCCTGGCGGAAGCGGCGGTGAACGGCTGGATGGAGAGCCCGGGACACCGGGAGAACATCCTCACCCCTTTCTCCCGGGAGGGGATAGGGGTGTGGGTGGACGACGACGGAGAGGTCTACGTGACCCAGAACTTCTCCTGAACCCGCCGGCCTTGTCTCAAGGCAGCGGATTCCGCTTCAGAGAGCTGTTCCGCCGCGAGAAGTCGTAGTCCCGCAGGTCTTCCCGGCTCAACATGAGGGAGGGGCACATGTGCAGGCATTTGCCGCAGAAATCCCCGCAGATGAGCCCGAAGCAGTTGTCCAGCATGGCCCGGGTGAAGGGGTGTATTTGCTCGCTTCCCATGGAGGCGAAGAAGTGCAGCGGCTGGCCCGGCCCCTCGGGTATCTGCAGGTCACTGTGGCTTCCCGTCCCCTTTATGAGGCCGGTGACGGCGTAAGCGCAGCGGATGTCGTCGCGCAGCGCGTATTCCATCTCCCTTTCCCCTATCTTGCACCGCTGGGCCTCGCTCTCGGAGAGGGCTTCGGCGGGACAGAGCCGGACGCATTTACGCCCGCACTCCTCTGGGCGGCAGAGAGGAGGGCCGTCGTAAAGGGGGGTGGGTTCTAGCTCCGCGGAGGTCAGGAGGGAGTTGAACCGCTGCATGGAACCGAATTCCGGCGTGAGGGCCAGCCCGTTCCAGCCGAACTCCGCCAGCCCGGCGGCCACTGCGGCGTGGCGGTGGGAGAATTCGGCCATCACCTTCCCGGTCTGTATGGTCCGGTCGAAGTATTTGGTCATGCTGCTTATCCAGGTGGGCATGAAGGCCAGGGTCTTGTAGCCCTTGTATTCGAGGAGCTTGGCCATGCGGTTGACCAGCCGGGAGCTCTCCCAGTTGGCGAGCCCGTAACCGTAGAAGAGATAGGGCGTGTTGGTCTTGGTCGGTTCGTGCCATTCCCCCCACACATCCGCCATCCCCTGGAAGAGGTGCATCCCGACCGAGATGACCGACCGGCACTCGGGGAGGAAATCCGTGGGCCGGTGCCCCTCCGGGGCGTTCTCAAATCTTTCCACCGGGGCGATGCCCACTAGGTCCGCCCCCCAGTCCACAAGCGTCTCCACTACCGCCCGCGTCAGTTTGTCCATGCCCTTCCCCCCCGTTTCTTTCTTGACCAGCGGCCTTGACGTCCGACCCCCGAACGCCTTTGCCATCGGCGTTCCGGTGTCGAAACGCCCTTCCATTTTTCTTCACTACACCAGTATATACCCATGAATATACCCATGAATCCTGCGCATCTCCTGGGGTGAAGCCTGGTCTTTCGGCCCACCTTTTTGTCTTGTTGCCTTGGGAAGGGACGCGCACGCACGACGGGTTTTTCAGGTCATTTCATGGGGTGATAAAGATAAACGGAGGTCTCCCTTCCTCTGCCAACGACGAAAAGGTCGCTATGCCCCGTGTGGTGAAGATATTTCTTGGGTGGAAGGCGGGAGGAGAGCGGCGGAGAGACGGATGTTCGTCGATACTATCGGAACCACCCGGGCTGCAGGAGATGGGCGGTGACGGCGACGACACGAACGGATCGGGACCGGAGAGAACAGGCAGGGAATCCGCTACCGCTGCGGTATGCCTGCCGTGCCGTGGGTCCGGGAAGCACCGATTCAAGTTGAGGATGAGGATTCCGGGAAGGGCCGTTAACCCGACGGATGAGACGGAGCCGGTCCGGCGGCCCAGCGCCTGGGGTGGAGGCGAGAATTTCGAAGGGGGGAGCAAGAATGAGCGAGGAGACCGCGGTCGAGGAGTACCGGCAGTACGGGTACCGCTGGGTGGTCCTTCTGGTCTACGGGATAATCCTGGTGGCCCAGGCTGTGCTCTGGCTGAGTTTCGCGCCCATCGAGTCGGACGTGGAGAAGGCGCTGGGCGTGGGCTCCACGGCCATCCGGGCCCTGGCCCTGGTGGGGCCACTGATGTTCGTCTTCATCGGATCCTATGCCGGGGATCTGGCCGACCGCCGCGGCTTCAAGTTCGCCGCCGGGGTGGGGGCGGTGATCTGTTCGGTGATGGGTATCATCCGGGCCATCGTCCCCCACGTAGTGGATTCCGGGACGGCTCAGTACTGGCTCTTTTTGGTATGCCAGGCCATAACCGGGGCCGGGGGAGTGTTCATCGTCACCAACATGTCCAAGATGCCCATCAAGTGGTTCCGGGAGAAGGACCGGGCCTTGGGCATCGGGCTGGCCACCATGTTCTTCTACCTGGGGACGGCGGCGGGTTACCTCCTGGTCACCACCATCGCCGGCATCCCCGAGGACGCTGCCGAGCTGGGCAACCTGGCCGTCATCCAGAACGGGCTTAACCGCGTGCTTACCGTCTTCGCCGTTTTCATGGCCGTCTCCACGGCGCTCTTCTTCCTCCTGGCTCGCGAGGATCCGCCGACGCCCTCCGGCCCCATGCCTGAGGATGTCAAGCTGGGGGTCATGGAGTCCCTGCGCCGCTTCATGGGCTCCTCCGTCTTCCGCGCCCTGGCCACAGTCTCCCTGGTGGGTTACGGCATCTACATGGGCATGGCGGTGACCATGGAGAAGATCATCACCTTCCACGGCTTCACGGCCAAGTTCGCCGCTTCGGTGGCCACGGCCATGATCTTGGGCGGTATTCTGGGGGCCGCCACCCTTCCCGGCGTTTCCGAGAAACTGGGTCTGCGCAAACCCTTCCTGATCCTTGCCGGCCTGGTCCCCATCCCCATGATGTTCCTCATAGGCTTCGTGGGGAGCAAGCCGGTGGACCTGGTGGCCGGCGCGCTCCTGGGGTTCTTCCTCCTGGCCGCCCTGCCGGTGACCTTCACCATCACTGGGGAGATGGAGGATATAGGACCGCGTCTCGCCGGCTCCGCCGCGGGCACCCTCATGGCCATCGGGAGCATAGGTTCATTCGCCATCCCCTTCCTTATGGAGGCGTTCAAGCGGGAGGCCATCAGGTCATGGTCAAAAGAGGCGGTGGCCGACTACCGCTGGGCGATCGTCTTCCTGGCGGCCCTGGGAGCCCTGGCCATCGCCGTGGTCATACTCTGGGTCAAGGAGACGGGGCCCCGGGCCCGCCGGAAAGCGGCATAACGACGGATGCGGAACGCTGAGCGCGCGGACATCCCAGATCATTGTTGAACATAGGCCCGTTATCTATCTTGAAAATATCGTTATAAGGTAGTAAATTCAAAATGAATTATTACTAAGATAGGGTTGCCGGTAGATAAGGGGAACGCGCCCGGAGAGTCGCTTTAATCCATCTCATCCCCCTCTGGACGTTTTCCTCATCCTTGGCGTAGAGGGGGCGGAGATGGATTCTTCATACCAAAGAACCTCGAAATTTACGCTTGTATTCCCGCCACGGCATGAACGGTTGGGCGCTTCGCTGAGCTCAGTTTTCTTATCAATACTGCGATGGAAATATATACCAAATACTTTTTTCGGGCCGTGGAAGGAAAGAGCCCGAGGACTCGGATCAGGTCCATTCCGTGGAGCTGCGATTTCGGGAAACGCTCGGCGGAAAGTCGTTTCCTTAAACCTGTAGCGTTCATTTATGGATGCGACGGCTGTCGTGGTCCGGTCCAGGGAGGTGGGTGAGATGAAGGCCGGAAAAGGCATGGGAAGCGGCGCAAGACTCCTGGCATTGGGGGCCTGCCTGCTGTTCCTCATGGGATGGTTGAGCCCCTTCGGACTGCAGCCTCCGCCCGGGGTAAAAAGGGCCGCGGCCGCCGCGGATCCCTACGAGCCCAACGATTCCCTGGGGGAGGCCTACGGCCCCCTGGACCGGGTGGATTACGAGGCCTACATCCAGGCGGAGGGGGACCACGACTTCTTCTTTGTCGATGTGCCGGAGAGGTGCAAGATGCTGCGCGCGACCTTAACCGGCATACCGGAATCCTGCAATTACGAGCTGCGGATATATAACTCCTCCGGCGAGAGCATCGCGGGCTCCGAGAACGGTTCCAACCAGGACGAGTTCATCGAGATGCAGAACCCCGCGGAAGGCAGATATTATGTCGAGGTGTGGCCTTATGAGGATTATTCGGACAGCGATGCCTACACTTTGGGGATAAGGCGAAGTGACCTTGTGCTGGACCACGCCTGGGAGAAGGTGGGCCCCTCCGGGATGTCGCCGCCCCTCGCCGACTACACCGTGGGTCAGGTGGAGGCGGCAAGCGCCTCCGTGGCCTACGCCGTCCTGGACCCCGAGTTCACGGGCAACGGGAAGGTGCTCAAGACCACCGACTACGGCGATTCCTGGCAGGTCATCGGCCTCTCCCATCCCGATCCTAGCAAGTACTTCAACTGGACGGAGCACATCTCCGTGGTCAGCGAGCAGGTGGTCTGGGTGGGTTCCACGTACTGTCCCGCTTACGGGGTGGCCAGGACCGAGGACGGTGGGAATAACTGGGCCTATTCCGGAAATCCCGCTTACATGCACGCCCTGTTGGCCACCGACTTCCTGCACGCCTGGGATGCGAACTATTATTCAGGTGCCGGCTGCATCCACAGCACCGCCGACGGGGGCGCGACCTGGAGCGAACCTCCGGAATTCTCCGCTTACAATTTCGGCGTTTACGACATCCACCGGTACGGGGACGATTTCTGGGCCGTGGGGAGCCATTATAACAACCCCAAGGTCCTGCACCGCGTCCCCGGTCCGCCGGTCGGCTGGGCGACCGTGGACCTGCCTCCGGGGCTGCCCGCGAGCCTCGATACGTGCTGGAACACCGGAGGGGGCGTGGTGTGGGCCGCGGGCAGCAACAAGGTCATAAAGACCACCAACGGCGGCCAGAGCTGGTCGGTGTACACCATGCCTTCCGCGGCCGGCTCCATCCGGGCCATCTGCGCCTTGAGCGCCGACACCGCTTATGTGGCGGGCAGTTTCGGGACCATCCTCCGGACC
Source organism: Candidatus Solincola tengchongensis (assembly GCF_015711935.1). NCBI lineage: Bacteria > Bacillati > Actinomycetota > Candidatus Geothermincolia > Candidatus Geothermincolales > Candidatus Geothermincolaceae > Candidatus Solincola > Candidatus Solincola tengchongensis. The sequence goes on along the minus strand of NZ_JACVJJ010000018.1, from coordinate 2,211 downwards.
ATGGACGGGGGCGAGAACTGGGATTTCATGTTCGTCCCCACGAGAGATAACCTGCTCAGCGTCCACGCCGTTGACGCCGAGCACGCCTGGGCATCGGGGGAGAAAGGGGTCCTCCTGCGCATGGTCCCCGCCAACACCAGGACCGGAAGCGACGTGACCGTGGACCTGGGAGAGGGCGACACGGTGACCTTCACCTCCGTCACCGCCCCGGGGAACACCTACAAGGTCCCCGGGACCAACCCCACCTACGAGGAGCTCCCGGACGGGCCTTGGATTGTCAGGGACTGCAGGGAGATAGAGACCACAGCCTCCTACCAGGGCACGATCGAGGTGAGGATGCCCATCGGCAACCTGTTGGGTTACCCGGACGAGGGCGTGCGCATGTTCAAGAAGACGGAGGGCGGAAGCTGGGAAGACGTCACCTGGGCCATCGATACGGTGAACCACGTGGCCATCGGCCGCACCGATTCCCTCTCGGAATTCGTCCTCGGATATCTCATGCCCGATTTGGAGGCCGTTACCCCCACCTGGGGCATCAGGGGTCAGACGTGCGATGCGACCCTTGAGGGGCACGGGTTTTGGGAGACTTCCACGGCCAAGCCCTACGTGGCCCTGCAGTTGGAAGGCCAGGACGACATCGCGGCCACCGACGTGGTGGTGGAGAGCCTCAACCGCGTCACCTGCCGCTTCCCCATCCCGGCCGACGCAGTGATAGCCAAGTGGGACGTGTATATCCAGAGCCCAGACCATGATATGTGTGACACCCTTGAGAACGGTTTCCGGGTCATGGACCCCATGCCTCCGCCCACGGTGACCTCGGTGAGCCCGAGCTTCGCGGAGAGGGGCACCAAGAGCCTGTACATGACCATCAACGGTTCCGGCTTCTGGGGCGCCTGGCCCACCGTGCCGAGAGCCTGGCTGAGCAGGGAAGGCCAGCCGGACATCGAGGGGAGGTTCAGCGGGGGTGAGCCCTACAACGCCACCGAGTTGAATTTCTACTTCGACATCCCCGCCGACGCCTGCTCGGGGGCCTGGGACGTGAAGGTCATGAACCCCGACGGGAAGGTTGGCGTCCTGACTGGAGGCTTCACCATCACCGGGGCCCTCCCGCCCCCCACGGTCACCTCCATCACCCCCAACTCTGGAGCGCAGGGGGCCACGGTGGCCGTGACCAACCTGGCGGGGACCGGCTTCTACGGCACCCCCTCGGTGCGGCTGAAGAAGGCCGGCCAGTCGGACATCGTGGCCACCGGGGTCACGGTGGTGAGCCCCACCAAGATAACCTGCTCCCTCCCCATCCCGGCGGGGGCGGCCACCGGCGCCTGGGACGTGGTGGTGAAGAACCCCGACAACCAGGAGGGCACCCTCCCCGGAGGCTTCACCGTGACCGCCGCGGGCGGGGGCGGTAACACGCCGCCCGGCAGCAACGTGCAGGTAGACCTGGGCGGGGGCCTGGAGGTCACCTTCTCCGGGGTGAGCGGTGGCGGGAACACCAGCGCCACACCGCAGCCCGACCCCTCGGTGGCCAATTTCCATATACTGGGAAGCTCCTGCTACGACATCGCGACCACCGCGACCTACGAGGGGAACATCCTGGTCACCTTGCCCTACGACGAAGATGCCCTTATCGTCCCCGAGAGCAGCCTGCGCATGCTGCACCAGGAGGGCGGGACCTGGGTGGACGTGACGGAGAGCGTGGATACCGCCAACGACCGCATCACCGGCATGGTGACGTCGCTCTCGCAGTTCGTCATCGCCTGGAAGGCGGCCAACGTCTGGTACCTCGCCGAGGGCTGCACGGCCCTGGGCATGCAGACCTACGTCCTGGTCCAGAACCCCAACCAGGGAAAGGTCTACGTGGACATCACCTTCATGACCGGGCAGGGGGAGGTCCAGGGGCCCCAGAACGTGGAGCTTCCCGGCAACTCCCGCTGCTCCTTCCTGGCCAACGCCTACGTCCCCGACAACACCGACGTCTCCACCCGGGTGACCTCGGAGGGAGGGGACATCATCTGCGAGCGGGCCATGTACGGGCCGGGCATGTCCTGGGCCCACGACTCCATCGGGGTCACCGCTCCCTCCTCCGTCTGGTACCTCGCCGAGGGCTGCACGGCCCTGGGCATGCAGACCTACGTCCTGGTCCAGAACCCCAACCAGGGAAAGGTCTACGTGGACATCACCTTCATGACCGGGCAGGGGGAGGTCCAGGGG
>NZ_JACVJJ010000017.1:0-5505 GCF_015711935.1 Candidatus Solincola tengchongensis | reverse complement strand
GGGGCCCTGGGAATACGCCTGGGCGGGGCCAACCTTTACCGGGGCAGGAGGCGTGAGCTCCCGGAGATCGGGAAGGGAACCAGGGATGTGGGCCCGAATGAGGTCCGTGAGGCGGTCCGCCTGCTCAACACATCTTCCCATCTGGGCCTGCTCCTGGCCCTCGCAGCGGCCTGGCTGAGGGGGCGAAACAGGGTGAGGAGGGGGTGGTGGAATAAGTGAAGGACTTGCGCCTCCCATAAGGGTAGGCGGCTTAGCGAAGCGGGAAGCGAGGCGGGCTATCGGACATATTACAAGGGGTTGGGCCTGCGGGTCCCTGCTCTTCCGGGGAGTCACGACGCCTCCGGAAGTGGAGCGGGAGGGTGATGCGGGCTTGCGCTCGGGACGGATCGTCACCAAAAGCCCGCAGAGAGGCAGAGTTTGAGGAGGAGTGGACAACCGGTGCGGCGGGCGGGAAAGCCCAGGGGATGAGGTCGGGCGCTATCACGGCCCCCCCTTCCTCCCCGTGAAGGGAGAGGGGAACGGCGGTAAGGAGATCGGATCCGGAGGAGAAGTGGCGTATCGCGTTCCAAGACGTGACGGGGTTGGCGAGGAGACGCAAGTTGCCCCTCCCTCCCTGTTGTCCCCCTGTCCCCCCGGGGAGGGATCGAGCGTTACGGAGGGTGGGGACGGCGGGGAAGGAGGGGTACGGCGGCTTCCATATCATGGCGGGGACCTGGTGTGGGCCTCCCGGCGCTACGGGCTCCCTCCGGGTCGGTTCCTCGATTTCAGCTCCAGCGTCAATCCTCTGGGCCCCCCGCCCGCGGCGCTGAGGGCGGCCAGGGCGGCTTTGAGGAGGGCCGCCTACTATCCCGACCCCTTCTCCGGCGCGCTTCGGCGGGAACTCGCCGCGTGGCTGGGAATCGGCCCCGACCTTCTCACCCTGGGCAACGGCTCCACGGAGCTGATCCATCACCTGGTACGGTGCCGCTCCCCTCGCCGGGTGACCGTGGTCTCCCCGGCCTTCTCAGAGTACCGGCGGGCGGCGGAGGCGGCGGGATGCGAGGTGGAGGAGTTCCCGCTCTCCCCCGGTGACGGCTTCGCCCTGCCCATGGATGCCCTGGTTAGTGCGGCATCACGCTCGGAGATGACCTTCTTCTGCAATCCCGCCAGCCCCTCCGGAAAACTGTATTCTCGGACGGAACTCCTGTCCTTGCTGGAGGCCTGCCGGGACGCCGGGGGGCTTCTGGTGGTGGACGAGAGCTTCATGGGGTTCTGTCCGGACCGGGATAGGGAGAGGGCGACCATGATCCACCTGGCGGGCGAGGAGGGGCTGGTGATCATCTCCACCTTCACCAAGCTCTTCGCCCTGGCCGGATTGAGGGGACCCGGGTGGCTGGCGGGGACGAGAGGGCTTGTTGGGGAGCTGGAGGAGAAGGGGTTCCCCTGGAGGGTGAACGTCGCAGCGGAGGCGGCGGGACGGGCATGCCTGGGGGATGAGGGTTACCTGCGCAAGACGCGCGCCCGGGTGGGCGCCTGGAGGGAGGAGTTGGCTCGCGGGCTCCGGGAGGCGGGGCCCTTCCGGGTCTTTCCCGGTCACGCCAACTACCTGCTCCTGCGCCTCCCGGTGGAGGGCCCGCAGGCGGTAGCGGTGGTGGAGGGGATGGGAAGGCGGGGGGTCCTGGTCCGCTCCTGTCACGACTTCTCCGGCCTCGGGGAGGGTTTCATCCGGGTGGCGGTGCGCAGGAGGCGGGAGAACATGCGACTCCTCAGGCTGCTGCGCGAGACATGGTGTGAGGTGTCCGGACGGGGGCCGTCGCGCTCGGCCCCCGTGACCCGGAAGGTGAACGGAGGGCCTTCGTGGGCCTCATGAGGGGGAGGGGAGAGGTGAGCACTGGATCGCGGGGGCCGGAGGAGGGCGGGGCGCGAGAGGGCACAGCCTTGGTGCGGGGGGCGAATGAGCGCGGGCTCGCCGTCTCCCTCCGGCGCACCGCTTACCGGGTTTCCGGACCGGTGCCCGCACGGGGGGAGACGATGCCGGCATAAGAGGGAAGCCGAAAGGAGGTGGGTCGGGCGTGAGGCGATCTCGGGCACGCTGCCTTATGGTGCAGGGCACCTCCTCCCATGCCGGGAAGAGCGTTCTGGTGGCCGCCCTGTGCCGCATATTCGCCCAGGACGGATGGCGGGTTGCGCCCTTCAAATCCCAGAACATGTCCCTCAATTCCTACGTCACCGCGGAGGGAGGCGAGATGGGGAGGGCCCAGGTACTGCAGGCCCAGGCGGCGGGCATCCCCCCGCATACGGACATGAACCCCATCCTGCTCAAGCCCACCTCGGAGAAAGGAGCCCAGGTGGTCCTGAACGGGAGGGTGGCCGGCCACCTGGAGGCGGGGGATTATCACCGCGTGAAGCCGGACCTCCTGCCCCATGCCCTGGCCGCCCTGGACAGGCTGCGGTCCCGCTACGAGATAGTGGTCCTCGAGGGAGCCGGAAGCCCCGCCGAGGTCAACCTCAAGGACAGGGACATCGTCAACATGAGCATGGCCGTGGCCGCGGAGGCTCCGGTCCTCCTGGTGGGGGACATCGATCGCGGCGGGGTCTTCGCCTCCCTGGTGGGCACCTTGGAGCTCTTGGAGCCGGGCGAGAGGGAGATGGTGGCGGGACTGGTCATCAACAGGTTCCGGGGTGAGGAGGAACTTCTCCGTCCGGGACTCGGTTTCCTGGAGAGGAGGACGGGCAAGCCCGTGCTGGGTGTGATCCCCTACATCCGGGACCTGGGCCTGGAGGAGGAGGACTCGGTGAACCTCGAGGAGAGGGACGACGGACGGCGCCGGCCGTCCTCCCTCGACCGCCTGGACCTGGCCGTCATCCGTTTACCATACATTTCCAATGCCACCGATTTCCAGCCGCTGGAAAGGGAGTCCGGGACCGAGGTCCGTTACGTCGAGGACCCCCGGCACTTGGGGGTGCCCGACTGCGTCTTCCTCCCGGGGAGCAAGAGCGTGGGCTCCGACCTCTCTTTCCTCCGGAGGAGCGGCCTCGCCGCGGCGCTGATGCGCCTCGCCGTCAACGGGGTACCGGTGGTGGGGATATGCGGCGGTTACCAGATCCTGGGAAGGAGTATCGAGGACCCCGAGGGGGTGGAGTTCGGCCCCGGACGGGTGGAGGGGTTGGGGTTGCTTCCCGTGGACACGGTCATGGCCCGGGACAAGCAGACCCACCAGGTGAAGGCGGTGGCCGGGATGGAGGTTCCCTGGCTGGGCCTGAGCCCCAGCCACCCTCCGCTCACCGGTTACGAGATCCACATGGGAATATCACGCGTGGAGGGCGGGACACCGCTCCTCATCGTGGAGAGGGACGGGAAAAGGGTAAAGGTGGAGGACGGGGCGGTGCACGAGGAACTCCCCGTATTCGGGTGTTACCTGCACGGCATCTTCGAGAACCCCCACCTGAGGAAGGCTTTCCTGAACCACCTGAGGCGCCTCAGGGGCCTGGAGCCCCTTGGTGATTCCGGGGAATGGGATTCCCAGAGGGAGCGGTGTCTGGACCGCCTGGCGGAGGTGGTGCGCGGCTCCCTGGACATGGAAAGGATCTATTCCCTCCTGGGCCTTTGAGCGGATGGAGGGGTGGAGCGGGCATCCGCATGGGGATGCTGGGAGGGCGCCCGAAGCGGGGTTGGGTTAAGATTAAGATATTGCCGGGAGGAGGAGGAGGAGGACGGACACGAAAGGCGGGAGAGGAGGATGACCAGGTTCGTGCGGGGGCGACTGCGCAGGACGCTTGCCCGGCGGCAGGCGGCTTTCCTCACCGCCCTGACCCTCCTGGTAGTCCTCTCCTCGGTTCTGGTGTTCGTCGCCACCTCGCCCGGCAACGGAAACGGGGGAACGGCGGAAGTCAAGTCGGAGGAGGTGGCTTCGGAGGGGGAGAGGGAGGTCGCAGCGGAGAGGCCGGGCGCCGCGGTGGCGGTCACCCTGGGGCTGGGAGGAGACGTGACCTTCGCCCTGGAGATGGCCCAGCTGGTGGCGGCCTACGGGCCGGATTATCCCTGGCAAGGCCTGGGCAATCTTTTACGGGAGTACCGTTTCACGGCTGTCAACCTTGAGGGGCCCCTCTGCAGCCCCGTGCACGAAGCCAATAAGGACCAGCCCTTCTACCCCATGCGGGGCGAGGTATCCTGCGCCCCTCCCATGGCCGAGGCGGGAATAGACGCCGTGTCCCTGGCCAACGACCACGCCATGGATTTCGGCTCCCCGGGACTTGAGGAGGCCCTGAACGTCCTGCGCATGGCGGGGATGACGGCCGTCGGCGCCGGTTCCTCCCTCAGGGCGGCGCTGGAACCCGCCGTCCTCCGGGACGGGGAAGGCGGGGAGGTGGCCGTCCTCTCCTTCAGCGACGTGGGTCCCTCGTCCTACGCCGCGGGCGAGGACCGGGCAGGGGTGGCACCCGCGGAGGTGGCGGTGCTGGAGGAGGCCGTGCGCCGGGCGGCGGGGGAATACCCTTACGTGGTGGTCTTGTTGCACTGGGGAGAGATCGGGTCCGCGGAGGTCACCGCGAGGCAGCGTGAGCTGGCCGCCGCCTGCGCGCGGAGCGGTGCCGACCTTGTGGTGGGTTGCCACCCCCACGTGGTGCAGGGGATGGAGGTGATCGACGGGACCCCGGTCTTCTATTCCCTGGGCAACCTGGTCTTCTATTCCCAGAGCGAGGAGGGGAGGCGGGGCATCTTCCTGGGCTGCCGTTTCAGGGACGGCGGGCTGCAGGTGGTGGATGTATTTCCCGTCCTCATCGAGGCCGGGAGGCCGGGCCTCATGTCCGGCGCGGCGGCGGAGGATTTCCTCCGCGCCTGGTCGGAGAGATGCCCGGGGGTGGGGTTGGAGCTCTCGGAGGAGGGCGGGAGGACCTTCCTCCGCTGGACCCCCGGACAGTGAGCCGGAGGGGACGAAGAAGGGTTGGCGGCGGGGGGTCGGAGGAGCTGGCGCGCTTCCCATCCCCATTCCCGGCGGAATGGCCGGCTGCCATCCTCGGACCCCGGCGCCGGGTCTCCTCCGCGTCCGTCCGGGGCGGCGTTCGGATGCGGGCGGGCGCTCTCCTTGCAGGGGACAATTTACCGACCCTTCCCTGCCGATCCCTGGAGGGGCCGGGTGGGCGCAACGCCGGCGAAATTCGGAGGTTCGAACCCATGAGGTGGGAGAAAGAACGTTTCGCCGTCATCCAGCGGGTGCGCCGTACGGTGCGCAAGTGGGAGATGCTCCAGCCCGGGGACCTGGTGGTGGTGGCCGTTTCCGGGGGCGCGGATTCCCTGGTCCTTCTGGACGTCCTGGTCCAGATCGCGCCGCTCGAGGGGGTCTCCCTGCGTGTACTCCACGTGGATCACGGCCTGCGCCCCGAATCCGCCAGCGAGGCGGAGCGGGTGGAGGAGGTGGCACGTGGCTATGGGCTTCCCTTCCGCTCCGTGAGGGTGAAGGTGGAGTCTCCCGGCCCGCGGGGGCTGAGCCCGGAGGAGGCGGCCCGTGTGGCCCGCTACCGGGCGTA
>NZ_JACVJJ010000016.1:0-41906 GCF_015711935.1 Candidatus Solincola tengchongensis | reverse complement strand
AACGACAGGGTCACTGAGATAATCAGGGGTATCCAGGAAGGCAGGTACCCATTGAGCTTCGGCAACCTGGACCTCATAGAGGTGCGCCCCCTCAAGGAGATCGTGTGAGTTCTCGAGGGGATCGTGTGGGATGCGTGCGGCTCGCCATGCGCAGGGGTCTGAGCCGGTTTGACCTGTAAGGCTTCGATTTTATGGAGAGGACGGGAAATGGATAACCGTACTGATTGGAGAGAATTGAAGGAGAGTATGGTCTCGCTTCTCAATAACTCTCCCTATTACCGACATCTTGGGATGGAGGTCGTAGAGGTGGGCGAGGGCCTGGCAAGACTGCGTTTGAACATCAAAACAGAACACAAGAACCTTTACGGCATCCTGCACGGTGGGGTTCTGGCCTCGCTTCTCGATTCCACCTGCTCGATTGCCGTAGGCACGCTCCTTTCCCCCGGAGAAGCGGCGGTCACCCTCGACCAGAGGATAAATTTCGTCTCCAACGTGAGGGAGGGGGTTGTTTACACGGAGGGAAAGGCCCTGCACAAGGGGCGCTATACGGGGGTCGGCTACGGGGAAGTGAGGGATGAGGAGGGGAATCTGGTGGCCGCCGGGATGACCACCGTCTTCGTGATACGCAGTGGCGAAACGCAGGTGAGGAATTCCAGGGATCCCATCGATGAACGCCTCAAGAGGAAAGAATAGTTTCAGCGATAAAGTAGTGGTAGTAACCGGGGCGGGCAGCGGCATCGGGAAGGCCATCGCCAAGGCCTTCGCCTCCCGGAGGGCCGACCTGGCCCTGGCGGACGTCGATCCAGACGCCCTGGAGAGGGTGCGGGAGGAACTCAGGGCTTACGGAGTCCGGGTGTTCGCCCAGGTAGTGGACGTCTCGGTCGCTCCACAGGTGGAACACTTCTGCGAGAACGTTTATCGGGAGTTCGGCAGGGTGGACGTCCTGTGCAACAACGCCGGGGTCTCGGTGGGCGGGCTCTTCGAGGACATCTCACTGGAGGATTGGGAGTGGATCCTGGGGGTGAACCTTCGGGGAGTGGTCAACGGTTGCCATTATTTTTATCCCCGCATGGTCGAGCAGGGCGCCGGTCATATCGTCAACATATCCTCAGGTCTCGCCCTGGCCCCGCTTCCCGGCTCCGTGCCCTATTGCACCACGAAGTACGGGATAGTGGGTTTCTCCGAGACCTTGAGGGCAGAAGCGGCGCGTCACAACATCGGGGTGACGGTGATATGCCCGGGATTCATTCTTACCAATATTTTCCGTTCATCCCGGCAGCGCACCTTCGTTCCCGGGGAAACCCATGAAGCGTCCGTAGTCCGGACCGAAAAACTGCTGGCCCGCCGGCGTTACGACGCGGAGAAAGTGGCGGAGAAAGTGGTGGAGGCGGTGGAGAAGAACCGCGGGGTGGTCCCACTCTGCTGGGAGGTACACCTTGGAGACGCCTTCCATCGTATAAGCCGCGGCCTTTACGGAAAAGCGCTCCTCTGTCTGGCCCGGGCTTGGTACGGCAGAGGCGGCATGAGTGGTGAGATGCGCGCACGCGACGACACATGTCCCGACCACTCTCGGCCGGTGGGCGAATGAGGAGATGCCGGAGGCTGCCGGAAGGAGGGGGCAAGAACGGCCAACGTGGCAGCGGGCATGCCCAAGGCCTTCCGGCAAGCCATACTGCGCATCGGGCGGAAAGGGGGCGCGACATATAGCGGTGTGCTGGGAGATTTCACGGTCTTCCCGTCTTGTTGAAGGGTTTGCGAACGCCTTGCCGGATCGGGAAAGGGGCATTCCTCGTGGATTCCCCCAGGCCGCAAGGCGGAGAGGCCTCCGGCCGAGCTTCTTTAGCTTCGCCCCTGCAAGGCAGAAGGACGTCCTCCTGTCGAGAGGTAAGGGAAGTCCACCGGGTTGCTCGGTCAGGAAATGTTCACCCGGACCGGACGCTCCACTCCCGCGAATGGCCCTTCGGGTTGAACCCCCCGTCAGGGGCTACGGAGTCGGTATCCTTTCCGATACGCTGCCGTCCCCGCAGACGGCCTCTGTTTTAAGTCTCCTGATAACGGGTATACACCATGAGATCGAGAGATTTGAGTAATCGTATTGACAGGAGGTGGGCCCGGAGATGGCGGGTATGGATGTGGAAGGAAGGGAGCTGCTCGCTCGAGCCCTGGGAAAAGCCGGATTGCGCTTCGCGGTGGGCAGAGAAGACGGTGTGCTCGGGAAGACACTCCGTCTCCTGCGGGAGCGGGAGGGGGTGAAGACCATCACCCCGCTGGGGGACATCGCCGGTGCCTTCATGGCCTACGGGAACACCTATTACCAGCATTACCCGGCGGCAGTGCTCTGCTCCACGCCTGCGGAGACGGTCAACGCCTTTACCGGCCTGGGCACGGCGTGGGCGGACAAGATACCCCTACTCATGGTGACGGTTCGTTCGTCCAGGCGTTTGGAGATGAGGCTGCCCGGCGGCACCCAGGGTGAGTCTTACTCCGCCTTCACCAAGTGGAGCAGCCGGGTGCTGGGCTGGGAAGACATACCGTTGGCCCTGGGTCAGGCTCTCCGCGAGGCCCTCAACGGCTGTCACGGTCCCGTGCATCTGGACATCGATGAAAGGGTCCTGCTGGAATCCAGGGACATGGCGGAGGGAGAACTGGAGGCCCTGGTGGAAAAGGGCTTGGGCCCTTTAGAGGTCAAGGCGGTGGAGGGAGACCCGGAGTTGGTGGAAAAAGGGCTGAAGCTCCTAATGGAGTCGGAGCGACCGCTGATCGTCTCCGGTGGAGGTGTCATACACGCCCAGGCCTGGGAGGAGATGGACCGGCTGGTGCGCATGCTGGGTGTACCCGCCACCACCACCGTGGCCGGCGAGGGAGGAGTCCTCGGCGACAACCCCTATTACATCGGAGGGCCGAGCTACGTGGGAGGCGAGGCCTTCCACCGGGCCATCAAGCGCGCGGATTGCGCGCTGGTGGTGGGCGCCGCCCTGGGCGGCCTGGAGGGGTTCGGGCAACCCCCCTTCTGGAACCCGGACATCCGCTTCGTCCAGGTGGACGTTGACCCGGTGAACATGTGTTTGAACATCCCGGTGGAGGTATCCATCCTGGGAGACGCCCGGGCGGTCCTCAACCAGATGATCCGCTTGGTGGAGGAGGGAGCGGTCAAGCCCAATCCTTCCCATACCGGCTGGCTCGATCACCTCCAGGAGGTGAGGCGGAGATGGCGTGCCCGAATAGAAGGAGAGGCCCATGGGAACTGGCCGCTCATCCACCAGGGGTTCCTGGCCAGGACCATAAGGGAGACCGTTCCGCCGGGCACCTTTCTGGTCATCGACGGGGGCAACACCACCCTGTGGGCAGGGATGTTCTGCATGGAGCACAAGCCCAAGAGCGCCCTCTTCCCAGCGGGGATGGGCACGCTGGGCTGCGGGATCCCCGTGGCCATGGGGATAAGGGCCGCCGATCCCTTAAGGCCTCTGGCGGTCATCCAGGGTGACGGGTCCTTCCTCTACAACGTGCAGGAGCTGGAAAACGCCCGACGCCTGGGGATGGATTTCCTGGTGGTGATCTTCAACGACGGGTGCTGGAACATGATCAAGGGCGCCCAGGACCTCTTCTTCGGGAGCCGCCGTGTGGGATCCATCCTGGGGGATATCGATTATGCCGCCGTAGCCCGCGGCCTGGGCTGTTACGGGAGGAGGGTCTCCCGCGCCTCGGATATCGCCCCTGCGCTGCGTGAGGCCATGCAGGCAGGGGGGCCGGCGGTGGTAGACGTTCTCGTGGACCCGGACTGCTTCCCGGAGACCCTGGCCAGCTTCGCGCTGGGCGAGTTCGAGGGCGTGCGCGTCAATCCCCTACGGGCCTTGGGCATTCCCAAGATGAAGATAGACTGGCGCCTGGTGAACCGGGCCAAGTACGCGGTGAACATAATGTTCGACCGGGACTTGAGGTAGGGGGTGAGGATGGTGTACCTGCTCAACGGCGGAGACCTGGTGGCACGCACCCTGGCCCAGGAAGGTGTGGAGCACTTCATAGGCATCGTGGGCGGCCAGGTGCTTCCGCTCTTCGACGCCGTGGGCCGCTATCCGGGCCTCCGGCTGGTGGTGCCTCGCAACGAGGCCGCAGGGGCCATGATGGCCGACGGATATGCCCGGGCCTCGGGGCGGCCCGCGGTGATAATCTCCACGGTAGGGGCGGGGATCATCTACTCCGCGGCGGGGACGGCGGGCGCCTGGGCGGACCATGTCCCGATATTCTCCATATCCCCTCAGGTGCAGACCTGGAAGATGTACCCGGCGCAGGAATCCCTGCAGGGTTGTTACCAGGCGGAGATGATGGCCGGTGTAACGCGATGGCATTGCATCGCCTACAGCTGGAAGCGCATACCGCGGCTGGTGCAGCGGGCCCTGCGGGAGGCCATGTCCGGGGAGAAGGGGCCCGTGCACATGGACGTCCCCGTGGACGTTTTCTATGAGACGCATCTGCTCACGGAACGGAAGCTGCGCCGACTCATTCCGCCCCCCGGTAGGAGCCGTTTCGAGGGGCGTTTCTATCCTGCCTCGGAAGATCTGCGCGAAGCGGCGGCCATTATGGAAACTTCTTTAAAGCCACTTCTGGTGGCCGGCATGGGGGTGCTCAGAGAGTCGGCATGGGAGGCGGTCTCCGCGCTGGCGGAAAGACTCGCCCTTCCGGTGGCCGTCACCCCGGCGGCCCTGTCCGCCGTCATAGGGGACGATCCCTCCTTCGCCGGGATACTCGGCCACCCGGCGCTTCCGGGCCTTGAGGAGGTGGTCGGTCAGGCGGACACGGTGGTCTTTCTGGGGGCCACCGTGTCCGAACAGGAGGCGGTGCTGGAGGCGGCCGACCTCTCGCGGGCAAAGGTCATCCAGACCTCACCCCAGCCCGAGCTCCTGGGGGCTTTGGGGAAGTGCGACGCGGCCATGGCCGGGGACGTGGCCTCCATTGCCCGGTGCCTCGTCGATGCGGCGAGGGATGTCCCCGGGGAGAGGAGGATGTGGAGGGAGAAGGCCCGTGAGGCTTATCTGCGCGACGTGCAGGCCCTGAAGGAGGAAGCCGTAGGCAACTCTCCCGGGCGGGCGATCTCCTCTCTGGGAGAGGACCTGGGGCCCGGGGACTATTTGGTGCTGGACGGCAAGGATGCCGGTTACTGGGGTACGCTCCTCTGCCCGGCGAGGAGCGCCGCCACCCGGATCAGGTCCTGGGGGCTGAGGGGCGCGGGTTACGGGCTTCCCATGGCCCTGGGGGTTAAGCTGGCCCGGCCACGGGACAGGGTTGTGGCCCTCTGCGACACGGAGGCCCTGATGCATCACATTCAAGAGCTGGATACCGCCAGGCGGGAGGATATACGGGTGGTGGTATGCGTGGTCGGCGAGAGGTACCGGTGGAGGGAGGTGGCGGAGGGCTTCGGACTGCACGGGGAGGAGGCCTCTACCCCCGCCGAGTTGATGGTGGCCCTGGAGAGGGCGGAGAAGAGCGGGAGGGCGGCCGTGATCGACCTCACAGGTTTCGAGGCGGGCAGCCGTTGATCGTCTGAGTTTGGATTGAAAATAGCGGTTTGCGGTAGTTTGAACACGGTTATCGTGCCCGGTGGGCTGCGCGAGTCGGAATCGGCCCCTTGCTGTTCCTGTAGTGGCGGGAGGAACGGAAATGGGGTCACACATCCGCAGCATGCCACTCTCGCGGGCGATTCCGGGCCAACGAAGTGCGAGCCCGGAAACTTAGGAGCGAGGAGACTCGGGGTTGCCGGAAGATGAATAAGGCGCCCCGCCGGAATGCCGCATGCGAAGCGCCCTTGGCTTGTTAACTTCAGGCGATCAGTCCCAGACGTACTTTTCCTTTTCTTCCTCTTCCTCCTCCTGGGCGGCCTTTTCGGCTCCTATCGCCTCCTCCGCTTCCGGCCGCGTTTCATCGGAGATGGTTATCGGCTCCTCGACTTCTTCCCCGGCGAGGACCTCCGACGCCGCGGCGGAAGGGGCCTCCTCAGAAGGGGCTTCTTTTGACGCGGGGATTTCCGCCCTGCGGGTATATTCCTCGTACTCGTTGATGAGTGACCTGCTCTTTTCCAGGAGCTCTTTCATGCGCGGAATCTGCTCGATTATCTGCTCCCGTATGGAGTTTATGGAGGAGAGTATGCGCTCTCTCTCCTTCTCCATCTCCTCAAGGATCCTCCCGCTCCTCTCCTGTGCCTTTTTGATGATGGCGGCCGCCTGATTGCGCGCTTCCTGAAGGATGTTGCCCGCGCTCTTCTGGGCATTGGTGAGAGCGGTCTGCAAGGTCTTCTGCATCTCGTCGAACTGCGCCACCTTCTGGCGCATAGCAGCCACTATCTCTTCCAGTTCCTGGTTACGGCCCGTAAGCCTCTCCAGCTCCTCGGCCACGGCGTCGAGGAAGGAATCCACCTCTTCCTTGTCGTAGCCCCCGGTGGTGACCACGGTGAATTCCTTAAGGTGGATGTCCATGGGGCTGATCGCCATCACCATCTCCTCCTTTGATGATCCGTACCCTCTCAGTGGAGACCTCACGCCTTAGAAATTAAGTATAAGGTCTCCGCCTCCCTTTTACCACTTCCCCGAGAGGAAAGCGCCGGTAAATCACGGCGGCCCAACGAACTAGCCCATATATTTATAAAACCGGCGAGCCCTTTCCTGCAACACCGCCTCTCGCCCTTTTCGCATCTAAGGGGTTGAACGCAGCCACGTCCAGTAATAGATTTTATTCTGTATGTTGTTTATTTACCATAGAGTTGACATAATAACTTTGGGGTGGATTGGGATAGTACACGGGTCCGAGCACCTGGCAAGAATCCTGGTCCCGTAAGAGGTTCTCCGTGTCCATTTCGGAAAAGGCGAAGGGGAGATCTGAGTTGGGAATCTTCAAGCCGTCCAAAGGGAAGCTCATCAAACCCAACATCGAGAAGCTGGAGGCCAAGCGTGACGTCTCCGGCCTGATACAGGCGCTGCGGCACGACGACGTGAACATCCGCATCAACGCCGCCCTGGCTCTGGGTAAGCTCAAGAGGGCGCGGGCGGTGGCCCCTCTTATAGAGGCCCTGCGCGACGCCGACGAGGACGTGCGCTGGGCGGCAGCCTGGGCCCTGGGGGAGATAGGGAAGCCTGCGGCCCGGCCCCTCATTCAGGCTTTGCGCGAGGAGGACGGCGACGTGAGGTGGAAGGCCGCCTGGGCTTTGGAAAAGATTGGCAAGGCAGTGGTGGACTCGCTCATCGAGGCCATGCGCACCGAGAGCGGCGAGGCCAAGGCCAAGGTGGCCCTGGTGCTGGGTTCCATCGGCGACGTGAGGGCTGTCCGTCCGCTGGTCAAGGCCCTGAAGGACGAGGACGACAACGTGCGCTGGGCGGCCGCCTGGGCCCTGGAGAAACTGGGCCCGACGGCGGTGAAGTATCTCATCAACAACCTCACCGTGGAGGACGCCGAGACCCGCAGGGAATCGGCCATAGCCCTGGGGGTCATCCGTGACGAGTCGGCCATCGACCCGCTCATCTCAGCCATGCGGGACGAGGACAGGGAAGTCCGAAGGGAGGCTGCGGCGGCTCTCGTCTCCCTGAACAACCGCAAGGCCATTTCGGGGCTGGAGTCTTATCTGAGCAGCGGCGACGAGGAACTCCGGCGCCTGGCGGCGGCGGTCCTAGCCAAGCTCGGCTGGCAGCCCAAGCGGGAGGAAGATCGTGTTTATCTTCTCCTCGTGAGTCGCAACTGGGAAAAGTTGGCAGAGATCGAAGCGGAGTCATTCCCTCACCTCCTGCGCGCCCTAAAGAAGGAGGGATGGGAGACCCGCAGCAGAGTGGCCGCCTTGGTCCGGGAGAACTCCTCCAGGTTATTGCCTCCCCTCCTGGAAGCTCTGGATGAAGAGGACGAAGAGCTGCGGCGCGAGGCGGCACTGCTCTTGAAGGAGATGGGCGATGCCGAGACACTGGACGCCCTACTTCAGGCCATGCGCAACCGCGACTGGTTCGTGCGTCGCAGCGCCACCCTGGCCCTGGGGGAGGTAGGCGACCCCCGTTCCCTGGACGCCTTGATGAAAGCCCTGAAGGACGAGGACGAGGACGTGCGCCGCGCCGCCGCTTGGGCCCTGGGGAAGATGGGAGATCTGGCCACGGAGCCGCTCATGGACCTCCTTCTGCGGGGCGACGTCGAGGAGCGCCGTGGTGCGGCCTGGGCCCTGGGGGCCATAAGGAACCCTCGGGCGGCGGAAACCCTGGTCGGTGCCCTGAAGGACGAGGACGAGGACGTGCGCCGTGGTGCGGCCTGGGCCCTGGGAGAACTCGGCGAGCAGGCGCTGCCTTCCCTGGACAGGGCGTTGGAGGTTGAGGAAGTGGCCGAGATGGCCCGCGAGATAATCTCCCGCATCCAGTCCGGGGAGGCGCGGGAGGCGGAAGTAGAGGAATTGGAGGCGGTTCCCGCGGCGGAAGAGGAGGCATTCCTGAGCCCGCTAGAGCTGGAGGAGATGAGCCTGGAATCAGCCGCCCCGGTGCTTGGGGAGCCACTGGTCGAGGAGACGGCGGACCACATGGTTTCGGAAGTGCTGGAGAAGATGGGCTGGAAACCGGGCGAAGAGGAGGAAAAGGCGGATTACTTCATCGCCAGGCGCCAATGGGATAAGGTCACGGAGATGGGTGAGCTGGCGGTGAACTCGCTGATCAACGCCCTGGCGGACGAGGATGAAGAGGTGCGGGCCAGAGCGGCCTGGGCCCTGGGAGTGATCGGAAGCCCTCGTGCCGTTGATGCCCTGGTGACTGCGCTGGAGGATCCGGTCAGGGACGTCAGGGTGAAGGCGGCGGGGTCACTCAAGAAGATCGGCGCCTCCTGCACCGATGCCCTAATCAAGGCCCTGCAGGAGGGAGGTGACGAGCTGCGCAAGGAAGCGGCCAGGGTTCTCGGGGAGATAAAGGACCTTAGGTGCATACCTTGCCTTATCAAGGCCCTTGGAGATCCCGAGGAAAAGGTGAGCGGGAGGGCGGCCAATGCCCTGGAGAAGATAGGGGAGCCCGCCTTGGAGGCCCTGCAGGCGGCTCTGTCGTCCGACGACCCCAAGACCCGGGCCCTGGCAGCCTCCGTGCTGACCAAGATGGGGCTGAAACCCTCCGAGCTGGTGGGAGCGGAGGAAGCCCCGGCGGAGGAGAGGCTGGCGGGCGCCAGGGCGAGGGAGTTGATCTTGGAGGGCAAATGGGAGGAAGTGGCCACCCTGGGAGAAAACGCCGTGGACGCCCTCCTGGAAGCCCTCGAGGACCCGAATGCCGAGGTACGCCGCGGCGCCGCCTGGGCCCTGGGGGTCATCAGGAATCCCCGCGTCGTCGATTCCCTCATCTCTCATCTCCGGGACGAGGACGAGTCCGTGCGCAGCGGCGCCGCCTGGGCCCTGGGGGTCATAGGCGATCCCCGCAGCGTCTCCGCGCTGATCGATTCCCTGCTTGACGGCAGCGCGGAGGTCCGGCGCAAGGCCGCCTGGGCTCTGGGAGAGATAGGGGAGCCGGAAGCGATCGATGCCCTGGTCCGGTCACTCGAGGACGAGGACCTGGACGTGCGGCGGGTCTCCTTCCTGGTACTGGAAAAATTAGGCTGGAAGCCCACAGAGGAAGAAGAGGTGCGGCGGCTCATAGCCGAACGGGAGTGGGACCGTCTAGCCGGAATGGGGGACGTGGCCGTGGAGTCCCTCATCGAGGCCCTGTCCGTCGGAGACGGAGAAACGCGCATGAAAGCCGCTTGGGCGCTGGGGGAGATAGGGGATCGTAGGGCTCTCGAGCCTCTTGCCGCGGCTCTCGGGGACACGGAGGCGCGGGTACGGGAGAAAGCGGCCCTAGCACTTGGGAAGATCGGTGAGGCGGAGGCCGTGGAGGCGCTCCTGGGTCATCTGGACGACCCCGACGAGGCGGTGAGGGAGGCCGTTTCCCGGTCCCTGCAGGAGCTGGGATGGAGGCCGGAGGAGGCGGTGGCCGCCGTGGCCGAGGAGGCCGTTTCTGCGGCTGAGGAAGCGGCTGCCGTGTACGAGATGGAAGAGGTCGCCGTAACCGCGGAAGAGGTGGAGGCCCTGGCCGCGCCATCGGTGGGCGAGGAGGCGGTTTCAAGCGAGGAAGAGGTTCCGGAGGCCATTCCGGCGGAAGCTGTTCCGGCGGAAGCGCCGGAGGCGGAGGTCGGGGTACCGGTCGGGGGGCCCGTGGCCGCTGCCGCTCCGGGGGTAGAGGCGGAGTGGGAAGTCGAGGTGTCCAAGCCCGCGGCGGAAGGCCTTGTCGAGGAGGCCCCCGTTATGGCGGCGGAAAAGGAGTACGTGCCGGCGGCCGGTAGGGGCGCGTCCATTGCCGAGGCCCTTATCGCCCAGCGTCGCTGGAAGGAGCTGCTCGAGCTGGGCGAGGAGGCGGTGCTCCCTCTGGTGGAGGTCCTGAGGAGCGGGGAGAGGAGCGATCGCCGGAAGGCGGCTTTTATCCTCAAGGAGATCGGGTTGCCGGCGGTGCCTTCGCTGCGCAACCTGCTTCACGACCGGAGGGAGGAAGTGCGCGCTGAAGCCCGCGAAATACTGGCCGATTTGGGCTGGAAGTCGGGGGACGAGGAGGAACTCGCCCAGAGCCTCATCCGGGACGGCAGGTGGGAAGAGGTCGCCCGTCTGGGAAAGCCGGCCGTGCTACCTTTGGCGCGAGCCCTTCGCGACACGCAGGCGGAGAAGAGACGAATGGCGGTCTCAGTCCTGGGCACCTTGGCGGATGCCGCCGCTTTTGAGCCACTGGTATCCGCACTGCGCGATTCGGACGGGGAGGTGAGGAGCAGGGCCGCCTGGGCGCTGGGCAAGATGGGGGATGCCAAAGCCAGCCAGTATCTGGTGCAAACTCTTTCCGATGAGGACGCCGACGTGCGCGCCAAGTCGGCGGCATCCCTCGAGCGCTTGGGCTGGTCACCTGGCAACGACCGCGAGAGAGCCCTCTATTTCATGGCCACCAGGCAGTGGAACAAGTTGGCCGAGGTGGCGCGGGCGGCAGAGGAGGTGCTGCGGGAAAGGCTGGAAGACAGGGATGCAGAGGTCAGAGAGATGTCCCGCATCATACTCCAGGATGTAGAGGGTTCCAAGGAGCTGGAGGAGCTTCTGCGGGGTCTGGAGTGAGCCAGGCCAGCGCCGGGGGGTGCCGTCCTTGGAAGTGAGAGAGGCCATCCTTGGCAGGAGAAGCATACGAAGGTTCCTGGACCGGCCTCTCCGGGAGGAGGACACGCTGGCCCTGCTTGAGGCGGGCAGGTGGGCTCCCTCCGGACTCAACAACCAGCCCTGGAGGGTGATACTCGTCGAGGACCGCTCCAAGGCCGCGGAGATTGCCGAATGCACGCGCTATTCCTCCATCGTCGAGAAAGCGCCTCTGCTCATCGCCGTTTTTCTTGACCACTCCTCATCCTATGACCGGGACAAGGACGTCATGTCCGTGGGTGCCTTTATCCAGAACATCCTTCTGGCGGCGCACGACAGGGGATTGGGCGCCGTATGGCTGGGCGAGATCCTGCGCGAGAAAGACAGGGTCAGGGAATTGCTGGAGGCGCCTCCAGAGTTCGAGCTCATGGCCGTGGTAGCCGTCGGACATCCGGCCGAGGAACCTGCCCGTGGGGAACGCAAAGCTCTCGATGACCTCATATATAGACGTTACTGACCATCCGGAAGCTGCCCCGTTTGCTCCAGGAACGGATTGACGAGAGCCCCCGCTCACTTTTCGCCTTTTTGCTCCGAAAAGGGTCTCCCTGCGAGCCGAGGCCACGGTGAAACTCGGGGTAGATAGGCGTAACGGGGACTCGTAAGCCGGCTCCCGTTTTAGGAAAGCCTGAGAGGGGCGCGTAATAATGCCTCTCCTTGCCCGGGGAAGATTGAGAATCATCCTCTGAGGGCCGATGCGCAGGGCCATCTCCTGCTTGTTAAACGAGGGGGATGCCGCCTGGCCTGGAAGGGTGGCGGGCAGGGATGTACGGGAGGCCCATTCCCGAGCCGGCGATACGTTCCCCGGCCCTTGAAGCACAAACTCGGAGCATTGGGCCCGCCGCGTGGGGTATAATCGAGAAGGGCGACCTCCTGGAACGCTCGGACAATCGGGTATTTCCGAAGGACGGACACTTTCACTGCTTGAGGTTGAAGGAGTTGCGAGGGGGATTTGACCTAAAGGGAAGAGGAACCCATGGCTTCCGCCTGACCATAGGGTTTGAATCATGTCGCGATCCACTACCACCCTCGCCTGAAGCGCACAGGAAAGACTCCAACCCGCAGGGCGTGAGGACATCGGCCAGTGAGGGCGGCGAAAGCCATCCACGTTTCCCGCCTCGATAGGCCGGACAGTCCAAGGGGAAGACAGGGGAAGGACTGAAAGTTCGGAGGTTAAATATTTATAGATAGAGAAAAGGTTGTCGTACGCTCGGTTGCTCTCGGTCGCGGACGACAACCCTTTGGCGGTGGCGGTTGAGCGGTTCGTGCGGAAAGGCGGGTCTTCGATGGAGCTCAAGGACGCGGTGGATTTCTACCGTGAGGTGCTGAGGAGGTATTCCGAGGGCTTTTCCCTGGAGGAGGTCCTGGGAAGCGTTGTGGATGCGGTGGGCGGCGAGAGGGCCATCCTCTTCTCTAGACGCCCCTCTTCGTCGCTTCTCGAGCCCAGGCTTACGTGGAACCTGGTACAGAGGGAGCGGGAAGCGTTGCGCGGAAGGTTCCTTCCGGTGGAATGGATATCCCGCCAGCCTGCGCGCCGCTTCCTGGCCATGGACAGCAGGGCCCTCTCGGAGTTAGGCCTGGACGAGCTGGTCCGGGGGGGCGAGGAGAGGCTCATCGTCTTCCCCATCCGCAGCCATGCCTATCTGCGAGCCGCTCTGGTGGTCAGCGTGCCGCGGGAGAGGGCCCTTCCCGACCCCCAGTCCTTCCAAGCGGCGGCGATAAGCGTGGTCCTGGAGAAGCTGGTGGAGATGTTCTCCGCCGAGGAGAGGATGGAGGAGGTAAGGGAAAGGGTAGGCGAACCGGAGGTCGAGCTGGGCATCCTCTCCGACTACCTCATCGCCAGGGCGGACGTGGTGCAGGCCGCTTCTTTGAGCCTGGACCTGCTGATCAAGATGCTCAACATGGAGGGAGGGACCATACACCGCGTGCGCTATTCGGGCGGTGAAAGGTCGACGATCCTGGTGGCCTCCCGCGGATGGGGTGGGATGCCGGATATCATCGAGCAGCTCTTCGAGGACGGGCTTCTGGATTATCTGCAGGAGATGCGCAGCTCCGTGGAGGGGGAATTCAGCCTGGATGCCGGGCGCATCAGCGAGGCGTTTCCTGCGGTCAAGCCCTATTTCCACGCCAACCAGGTGAAATCTTTTCTCCTCACCCCGGTCTTCCTCGACGAACACCTGGTCGGACTCCTCACCCTTTTCGGCCGAACCTACACGGCCATGGGCCAGCAGGACATGGACCTTTTGGCCCGGGTGACGCATCGCTTGGGAGACCTTTTCGCCGGGGAGGAGATGGGACCGGCACGCGCTCGCCCCTCGGGTGGAGCCGGGGTGTATTCCCTAGCCGAGGATTTCGCCCGCCTGGCGCGCCAGTCTCCGGAGGCCAGGGATTTCGTCTCTTCCTGCCTCCGCCTCATATCTTTGGAAATATCTTCCAGAATGTCCTTTGCCTATATGGGAAGGGACGAGGACGGCAAGAGGGATTTTCTGTGGTTCTCGGATTCCGTTTACGGAGGGGAGAAACTCTTCCGCACCACGCCGGGGTTGGAGCGCACCGCCGCAAGCCTCCGCCGCATGGCGGTGGTCAGGCCCGACAACCCGGCGATGCGGGAGATGCCCGCCGCGGAGCAAGCCATGGGGGAGGGTCTGACGCTCCTACTGGTGCCCGCGAGGCACGAGGGACGTTTCTTGCTCGGAGGGTTCTACCTGGGAAGCGATGCCCGCCTCACCAAGGCGGAGATCGACGCCCTCCCGGCCCTGCTGCACATGGCCCTCGGCTTGTCCGAGAGCGTGGAGGAGAGGGCTCTCGCCGCGGGTTACCGGAGGGCCCTGGAGAGGCTGGCGGAACTGGAAGGCGAGCTGTCGGTCTGCGAGGACCTGGAGACAGCGCTGCGCGTTCTGGCCCGGGGATCGAGGGAACTGCTCGAATGCGACCGCGCCCTGGTCGTGGTCATGGACAGGGAAACCGGCACTTTCAGAGGGATACTGGAAACCGGAAACGGGATGGAGGAAGCCGACGTCACGCTCCTGGCAAGAAGGGAACTCGTGGAGGCCCTGGAAAAGGGGTATCTGGTCCAGTCGGCCGGCGGGGAAACGGATGGGCTGGCGGCGGATTTCACGCGGCTGGCCATACCTCTGTCCGGAAGGAGGGGGGTGCTCGGAGCCCTGTTTCTGGAGCGCTTCCCGGGGGCACGGGATTTCATGGAATACCAGAAACGGCTGGCATACTTCCTGGCCGGCCAGGCGGCCACGGTTATGGAGGCCTTCCGGGAGAGGGAGCGCGGAGAGGGGATGGCCGCTCAATCCCGGGCTCTCCTGGACATCGTGCGGCGCCTGGCCGTTTCCACCACGGTGGAGGAGGCATGCGCGGCTTTTTATCAGGAGCTGGAGGAGCGAATGGGGGTGGACCTCGCCGTCTTCTCCTTCCAGGGAAAGACGGGGGTCAGGAAGATGGGCTGGTGTAAAGAAGGAGCGCTGGATGGCGAGTTCCTGGACGAGGTCGCCGATGGCGAAGGTTGGATCTCCCTGAACCTTTACCGGACGGGCCGCCTAGCCCGCGGGAACCTCAACGCCTTCTTCCAGGAACCGGGGGAGGACCTCCTGGCCAGAAGGGGGATAAGGTCGTACCTGGCCTTCTCCCTCGCCGGCGAGGGCTTCAAGGGCTTCCTGCTGGTAGGAAGCGAGAGGAGCGGAGCATTCGGGGAAAAGGAGGCGAGCCTCATCGAGGACGCCGCCAGGATCCTGGGAGAGGCTCTCTCCACCCCGCTGCGCACGGAAGGCCTGCAGTCCAGGGTACGGCTCCTCGAGGACATGTGCCGCCGCCAGGAAGAGAAGCTGAGGACCAAGACCGACCTCATCAACCTGGCCTCTCATGAGATAAGGCATCCGCTGACCCTCATCATGGGCTTTTCCGAGGTGCTGCGCGATTACCGGGACAGGCTGGACGCGGCGGAAAGCCGGGAGATAATCGAGAAACTGGGCAAAGCGGCTGACCGTCTGCGGCGCAGCGTGGTCAACATGATGGAGATCTCCCGGTTGGAATCGGGCAAGTTGCATGTGGACCTGGAGGAGGTGAACGTCGGACAGCTGCTCGAGGAACTGGCGGAGGAGCTGCGGGCTCGCAATTCGGTCCACATGCTGGAGCTGGACGTCGCGGAAGAAGCACGCTTGCTCCTGGCTGACCGCGACAAACTGGAGATCGTACTCTTCAACCTCATGGAGAACGCGGTTAAATATTCGCCACCCGGAACGCGTGTGGAGGTCTTCGCCAGGAAGGAAGGCGGGGAAGCCCTGCTCGGGGTCAGAGACCAGGGCCCGGGGATCAGCGAGGAGAGTCTGAACCTCATCTTCGAACCCTTCCGCAAGGGAGAGGGCCAGGAATGGGGAGCCATGAAAGGGATGGGGCTTGGCCTGTACATCGTCAGCCGGCTCGTGGAGGCCCTGGGAGGGAGAATCGAGGTCCACAGCGGGCACGGCAGGGGCTCCACCTTCATCGTCAGGATACCTCAACCCGAGGAAGGCATCTCCGGAACCGGCTATTCCGCGAACGCCCTTCGGGCTTGAGCAGGGGGCGGATACTCTTGAAAGGAACTCGTCCCGACAGGTGGGGCGTATTTACGGGAGCCTGAACCGGGCGGAGTTTGCTGCGCGGCCGGAGTGGTGAGGGGGCAGGACCGGCCGGGCGCAGCGGGGGAGGCCGTATTGAGAATCGCCTATACCAGCGACCTGCACGTGGACATCTCCCAGCGCAACTGGGAATTGGTCCCTTACCTGGCGGAAGTGCTGAAGATGGTGGACCCGGACGTCTTCGTCCTCGCCGGAGACGTGAGTCCGGAGATCGGTGACCTCGAATATGCCCTGGACTGCTTTTCCGGCCTGCGAGGACTTAAGCTTTTCGTGCCCGGAAATCAGGACATCTGGGTCCTCTCTGAGGAGATGCAGGGGCTAGGCCACGATTCATACGAGAAGTACTACTTCTACCTTCCCGAGGCCTGTCGCCGGAACGACTTCGTACCCCTCTGGATGGAGCCCGTGGTGTGCAGGGGTGTTGGTTTTGCGGGAAGCATAGGCTGGTACGATTCTCCCCTCGGCGCGGGGGATGCGGGCATGGCCTTCCCCCGCGAACATCATTACCTGCTGGACAGTGTGTGGAACGACAACCGCTGGGCCTGCTGGGCGGACATAGCGACACTTACCCAGGCCGGGGGTGGCCCGGCGAAGAGGGCCGATGCGGAGGTAGCCAGGGAGTTCAACCTCCGGCTGGATCAGGATGTTGAGGCCCTTAGCCGAGACTCGTCGGTAAGGGAGATAGTGGTGGTCACTCACTACCCTCCTTTCGTGGAGCTTTCCGTGGAGGGGATACCCTTCACGGGGTCCCGTGAGACGGGGGGTATCCTCTCCTCCCACCCCAAAGTGACCATATCCATATCCGGGCACATCCACGACCGCAGGGACATCCTGGTGGGAAACGTCAGGGCGGTGCGCTGCCCCGTGGGTTATTTGGGGGGCGACAGGCAGAAGTACCAAGATCTGGTAAAAAATTGCCTGGAGGTCATCCACACCCTCGAGGAGGAGGACTTCCTCGGCCGCGGTCTTACCTGAGACGCGGGTCCAGCCGCCCTCGCTCAATCGTAACGGATGGCTTTCCCGTAGAGAGCGCGCAGCTCTCCCTTGACCACCTTCATGGCCGCGTTACGCGGTAGGGCATCCATGAACTCCACGTATTTGGGTTTCTTGTACCCCGCCAGGTGCTGCGCGCACCACTCCACGACCTCCTCCTTGGTCAGGGTTTCCCCCGGTTTGGGGACCACCACGGCCATGACCGCCTCTCCCCACACCCGGTCATATACCCCGATAACCGCCGCCTCGAGGATCTTGGGGTGCCTGTAGAGAACGTCCTCGATCTCCGCGGGGTATATGTTCTCCCCTCCGGAGATGATCACGTCCTTTTTACGGTCCACCACGTAGACGAAGCCCTCTTCGTCCATACGCACCATGTCCCCGGAATGGAACCAGCCTCCTCGCAAGGCTTCGGCTGTGGCCTCCGGATCACGGTAGTACTCCTTCATGACCGTGGGACCACGGTAGACGATCTCCCCCACCTCCCCGACGGGGACGTCACGGTCCTCGTCGTCCACCACGCGTATCTCCACGTTGATGACCGCCTGGCCCACGGACGCGGGATGGCTCTCCGCCTGGGAGGGCTTGAGGATGGTGGTAACCGGGCTCATCTCCGTCTGACCGAAGGCGTCGAAGAGGTGGACGTTGGGGAAGGCCAGGTTCAACTGCCTGCGGGTCTCCGTGGGCAAGATGGCCGCTCCGGAGATGAGGACGCGCAGGCTGGAGGTGTCGTAGGCCTTGACGTCCACGGAGTTGAGGACGAAGGTGGACATCACCGGGGGCATGAAGGTCACGGTGACCGCCTCCTCCTCTATCTGCCGCATGAGTTTGTCGGGCTCGAAGAAACGGAGGATGAGCAGGGTTCCGCTCACGTAAAGGGTGACCAGGGCCAGGGCCAGGGCCGCCTCATGGAATAGGGGGGCCACGAACTGCACCCTTTCATGATCCAGCCAGGGAAGTTCCTTGGAGAGCTCGAAGAGGCAGTTGATGACGTTCATGAGCTGGTTCTTGTGGGTGAGAACCGCCCCCTTGGGCTTTCCGGTGGTGCCGGAGGTGTACATGATGAAGGCCGGGTCGTCGTCCTCTACGGCCACTGCAGGGTAGGCTTCGCTGCCCTCCTCCAGAAGCTCGTCGTAGGACTTGGCGAAAGACGGCACGTTGTCCCCCACGCAGAAATAGTCGAGTTGCGGCGCGGCGGCGCGTATCTCCTCCACCACGGGGATGAACTCCTCCCCGAAGAGGAGAGCCCGCGATTCGCTGTTCTCCAGCTGATAGAGTATCTCACCGGCCTTGAGGCGGAAGTTGAGGGGTACGCTAACCCCTCCCATCTTGGCCATGCCTACATAGCTCTCCAACAACTGGTTGCAGTTGAAGAGGAGCTGGGCGAGCTTGTCGCCCTTGCCGTAACCGCGGCCGATGAGGGCGTTGGCCAGGCGGTTGGTGCGGGAGTCGAACTCCCGGTAGGTGTAGCGGCGGCCCTCGAAGACCACGGCCTCCCTGCCGGGCATCTTGGACGCGTTGCGGGAGACCATCTCCCCGATGGTCAGCTGCCGCATGTTGCTCAGCCTGATCTCCTCAAGTTCCATCTCTAACCCCCTCCAGGTCTCCCCGGGGCCCCCTCCCTGCTCGGGTTCCCGGTACGTCTCTCCCTTTCCTTAACCTTTACAACACACGGGAAAGGCAAGATATGCCCTCGCCACATCCGGTTCTCAGCGCGTCCTTCGCGTTCATCCGATGCTCTGAGCGTTGATCGAGGCGGGCTTTAGGCGGTGCGAGCCATGCCCGATGAGGTGGTGGCGGCGGTCAAGGCCAATTCCACAAGGAATGAAGACACGGTGCCCTCCCTTCAGGAATAGAGTCTCCCTGACCGAGGAGAACCTTAATTTGCCGACATCGCCTTCTCAAAGGGCTTTTTGCATCAGTCCGCCGGTGTCCTGTGCTCTCTCAGGACCGGTGTCGCCGCAAAGCTTCCCATTTTTCCTCAAGCCCCGGAGGAAGGAATGGTGCATATGAAGCGCAGGGGCTGTTCTCCCGTGTTCCTGAACTGGTGCAGCTCGTCTCCGGGGACGAAGACGGCGGTGCCCGGCCTCAACGCTGCCGCTCCGCCCTCGCCGATCACCTCACCCTCCCCCGAAAGGACGTAGACTTCGTGTTCCCAGGGATGGCGGTGGAGTGGAGAATGACCCCCGGGAGCGACCTCGAAGATGCGCATATAATAATTCGTTGCCCCGTCATCTCGGGATATCAGCCAGCGGACGGTTACTCCCTTGGTCTCCCCGCCCGGGTCTTCCGCCGGCACCTCGGTATAGTGAACCACTTTCATGAGGCCATTATACAGGATCTCCCTTCGGCTTCCCGCGACTCTCCGGGACGGGCACGCATGACGAGGCTCCCCACGGCAATGAGTAGGGCCGAGGCGGGGAATAGATAGAATCCCGCCATCGGCTTTACGGTGAAGGTCACGTTCTGCCTCACCGTCTCCTCAATCCACCCAGCCACGGCTCCCAGGTAAGGTATACCCCGCAGGAGATCCAGCAGGCGCTTGTAAAAACCCAAAGTTTCGTAAGCCTCGGTGGTGATGCCCACCAGATAGGCTATGAACACCAGCATAAGGAGGACAGAAGTCAGTAGGGCTGCGAGCCATCCCTTGGACTTCCAGGCTACACAGGCGATCCCGGCGATGGAGAGGATCACGGCAATCACCGCGAGGGAGGCGTTGTCCGTTAGCCTGCCGGTGACGGAGCCGAGATCCACTTCGCCGAGGAAAGGTATTTTCTTCCACCTGGCCTGGGCTCTGGACCAGGGAGCCAATAACGCGGAGACCATGCATAAAAGGCAGCCCAGGACCACCATTGCTCCTCCAACATGCGCCCTGGAAACTGAAATCAGCCGGTTGCTTCTGCCCTTTTCCACTTCAAGTCCCCTTGCGTGAATACCACTTGCTCATTTCATGCGCATGATTTTTTTTGGAAAGATTTTACCACTTACGCCGCTGGACCTGGGCAAGTGTATCCGCTTTCCTGGGTGACCCGTAGCTCGATGACGGCGAAAAACCGGTTTGTTCGGAAAGCGGGGGCGTCAATCCCTTGCGCCATTTCGGGTAAAAGGGCTGGGAAAAAGCGAAATTCCACCAGATGTCCGATGCCGGGTCGACGAACGTGCAATCAAAGGCCACCTGACGGAGGTTTATTTATCTGGTGAGACGCGCATTGCAGCAGTTCACCGGATGGTCCTGAGTGGGTAGGCGGAGCGAAAAGAATCCCAAACCAGGGGAGGTCAACAGTTGATAAGACGGGGTGTGAATAACTTGCCGGCAGGGTATATGATCGAAAACACGGGTCGTTACTGCCCTCTGTGCGGAAAGCTATCCACCCCGGGGAGCATACTCTGTTCCCGCTGCAGCCCAAGGGGCTTGCGTCTCGACAATCGCTCCAACCGAAAAGTGAGGAAAAAGCCCTTTCTTCCGCCAGGGCTTCGATCTCCGTGACGCCCCGCTTGGGTCCTCGCGAATCGGCCCACGACACCGTTGAGAGGCGCACGGGTCGCAGAAATAGCCTCAAGATGGTCCTTAAGTTATCATTTTCTACAAAGTCCTTGACGGGAGGAATACTCTCGGCCGACGGCGCTGAAGAAAGTCCGGAAGGGTTATGAATTTTCCGGAAAGACATAAGAGTGGAGGGGGGACATGAACCTCTTCGACCTCGTCCTGAGCCGAGGCCGGCGCATGGTCGCCCTGCAGGGGGGAGCCGTCGCTGCCCGGCTGGCGGGGTTCTCCGTCGGCGATGCTGCTCGAGAGGCGGAGATCCAGGCGCAGGCGCTGCGCTCTTTCAAACAGCGGTTCCGGCCGGATGTGGTCTTTTCCCTTCTTGATCTGACCGTGGAGGCCGAGGCATTGGGGCTGGAAGTCGATTTTCACCCCGAACGGCCGCCGAGCCTCCCCAGACAAGACCTCCCCAGACTGAAGCGTTTCCTAGAGCTGGAATCCCCGGATCCGGAGTGCGCGGGTAGGATGCCCGTCTTCCTCAAGGTGTTGGAGGAGCTTGCGATCGAGGATGACGTCCTCTGGGGGGCCTTCGCCACCGGTCCCCTTTCCCTCCTCGACCGGCTGGCCGGGGAGGAGGGTTGGGCCTCCCAGATAGAAACCGAGGCGGATCTGGTGGAGGCTCTGAGTTTCGCCACCGCGGTGGTCGGTTCCTATGCCGCCGCCCTGGGTTCGCGGGCCGACCTGGTGATGGTGGTCGACCCGGCCGCAGGCAGGCTTCCGGAACGCACCTTCGCTCGGCACTACAGGCCATATCTCAAGGCTCTCTTCGGCATTGTGAGATCGGCGGGGGCGGCTTGCTTTTACCATGTCTGCGGCGACGTCAGCCGGCTGTTGGAGGACATGGGCTTCATCGGTATGGAGGGTATTCTGCTGGATCCGGAAACGGCGACCGCAAGTGCGGCGGAGGTGTTGCCTCGGAGTGTGCTGATCATGGGAAACCTGGACGGTGAGCGCACCGTGAGGGGAGGGAGCGAGGAGGAAGTGCGCTGGGAAACGCGCCGGATATTGCGTTCCATGCGGCGCTACCCCAATTTCATCCTCTCCACGGGATGCCTTCTCCCGGCGGACGCGCCGCCGGAGAACATCGAGGTGCTGGTGGAGGAAACTCGGAACTGGAAACCTCTGGAAGGTTTCTGAGGACATGGGCGGTCGAAGCGGGAAAGCGTTTAATCCACATCCGCGGTGGAATGGTGGCCTCGACAATCCCGGGCACCACCTCGCATCCGCAGGACCTCACCGCATAAAAAGAAGGAGGACCGCAGGTTTGGTAGCCGTCCTCTGTTTGGCCATCCTATTCTTCGGTGAGCCGCAGACCGTGAGAGCCTTGGAGTCTCAAACTCTTCCCATCCTTCTCGTGAACGGGGCCATCTATCCGCGGTTTTTCGACCCCCACGGGCTCCCGCCCGCCTTCAGGGTCGACCCTCCAGGGGGCGGAAAGGAGGCCCTTTTCCTGCTACAGTTCGCGGGCCAGGTGAGGGAGGACTGGCTGGAGGAGATGAAAGGGCGCGGAGCGAAGCCGAGGGGTTACCTGGCCTACAATTCCGTGCTCGCGGCTATGGATGCCGGGACCTACTCAAAAATCAAGGGGTTGAGCTTCGTCTTCTGGTCCGGCCTTTACCAGCCTTATTACAAGATCTCGCCGGCGCTTCAGTTGCGGTTGGTGCAGGGAGGGGAGGTAACGGCGCTGGCGCAGGTCTACGACGCGAACCTGTTGGGGCAGGTCATGGAATCCCTTCAGGCAATGCCTGTGGAGGTCCTCGCCTGGGGCGGGGACTCCTGGTGCGGGATCGTCGTCCTACGTCTTCCCGTGGAGGAGTTGAGGGAAATCGCGGCCATGCCGGAGGTGGAATGGCTGGACCTCGCCGGAGCCGGTACCCTTCCCTCCACGTGGATATCCGGGAGGGGCGGGATGGACGCGTCGGAGAGTGTGAGGACGGCGCGCGCTAGCGGTTCCTCGGCCACTAAGCCAAGCGGAAATCCGGAGAGCGTGGCCGTCTCGGACACCGGTAAGGAGCCGCCTTCCGGGGGGGTCATGCCCGAATGGTTTACCAAGAGGCTGACGGGTCCGATCAACCTGAGCGGCGCCGGTGACGCGGTTTTTTCGGATCACGCCACGGCGACGACGATGGTCCTCTTGGCGGGGGATACGCTCGATGAGCGGCAACCCATGTTCAGGCCCCTCAGGGCTATCCTCTATCTCACCGGGTACGGCATGGGAATCCCTCAATTCCCGGTGTCCATGTTCTCGCTTCTGGAGGACGCCTATTCCCGTGGGGCCAGGGTCTTCCTCAGCGGGAGCGTACCTGAGGGTAGGGAATCTTTGACCAGATACGGAACGTATTCCTCGCAGAGGGATGCCTTCGCCTGGAGCCGTCAGGACATGCTCCTCGTGGAGCCGGCGGGGAACGAGGGAACGGACCAGGACGGAGACGGCCGCGTGGATACGGGGAGCATACTGGGTGGGAGCTGCGCGAAGAACGTCATAAGCGTCGGGGGGTGCGAGAGCGCGGGTGACGCTTCCACGGGGGAAAGCAGCGGCATGGCGGCCTTCAGCTCCCGCGGGCCCACCGACGACGGGAGGATAAAACCGGACCTGGTGGAACCGGCCACCGGGATTCCCTTGATTTCCGCGGGAGGTGAGGGCGGGTCCTCGGCTCCGGTGCGCTGGAGAGGAGGGGCGTACGTGAGGGCCTTCGGGACCAGCCTTGCCGCCGCACTCCTGGCCGGTGACGCCGCTCTCCTGAGAGCTGCCGTCCGTTCCCGCACAGGAAACGAGCCCTCGGCGGCACTTGTTAAAGCCATCCTAATCAACATGGCCCAGGACTTGTACCCGGGGCAGTACGGTGAGGAGAACCCGGAGGTGCCGCGCGCTCCCAACCCCATCGAGGGGTGGGGAAGACCGGACGGATCATGGACGGGGGAGAGTCTCTCTTGGCTTAAGCTGGTGGACGATATGAGAGGATTGCGGATGGGGGACACGCGGATATACCGGGTGGATGTGCAATCCATGAGCGAGTTGAGGGTCACTTTGGCCTGGACGGATTATCCCTCTCTCCCCCAGAGCCGCATGCGCCTGGTCAACGACCTCGATCTTCGGGTCATCGGTCCGGGTGGAGAGTCCTATTATCCGAACGGAAGGCACTCCAGGGATCCGCTGAACAACACGGAGCGCGTGGTCATCGAGGTGAACGGAAGGCCCGGAAAATACACGGTGGAAGTGAAGGCCTGGAACGTACCCATGGCACCGCAACCCTATGCTCTCATAATCCAGGGAAGGTGATGGAAAGGCCTCGTGCCTTGACCGGGAGCGGCCTCCGCAAGGGCACCTCTTGCGCCGGGATTCCGGGTTTTCCGCGGTGGGGGAGCGGAAACCGCGGAGATACAGAGAGCGGTTTCTTGGGAAGAAGGACCTCGCACACCGGGCAGGGAGAACGTGCGGGGATTTCACTAACTGGCATTGACAGGCATCGTCAAGAGGATGGCGGTGATACCTCGGGCCGCCCGTTTGAAGGTGGCCAACCTGAGGTCAGGGGGTAGAGGAAGCGGGAATCCACACCGAGAGGAAGGGGGATAAAGGTGAGCGGGGACGAGGTGTATCGTAAGTTGTGGGATTTTCTCGATCGTATGCCTCTCGGCTTCCCCTCCACCTCCAGCGGGGTGGAGCTCCGTATCCTGAAGAGGCTTTTCAGCGAGGAAGAAGCGGAGATGGCGGTGCACCTCTCCCCGCTGCCCGAGGATGCCGAGACCATAGCCGGAAGATGCGGGATGGACGTGGCCTATGTGTCGGGAAAGCTGGAGGACATGTCCAGAAAAGGGCTAGTCTTTCGAACCCGCAGGGGAGGACGCACCCTCTACAACACGGCTCCCTTCATGATCGGGCTCTACGAGTATTCAGTGGAGAAGATGGACGAGGAGCTGGCATCCCTTTACCGGGAATATTACGAGGCCGCCTATATGATGGAAATGGCTGCCAGCGGCATCCCCGGGTTCAAGGTCCTTCCCATCGGGGAGCGCGTCCAGGCCCCTCTTACCGCCTTTCCTTACCTGGACCTGGTGGAGGAGGTGAAAAGGGCGCGTGTCATCTCGGTGGCCGATTGCATCTGCCGCAAGGAGGCCGCCATGACGGGGGAGGCTTGCGGTTACCCGAGGGAGACCTGTCTGAGCTTCGGCGCCGCGGCAGAGTATTACATCGAGAACGGGATAGGGCGAGAGATCGACGCCGAGGAAGCGTTGAGGATCTTGCGCCAGGCGGACGAGGCGGGCCTCATCCATGCCGGGGTGAACACCAAGCACCTCTCCAACATCTGCAACTGCTGCCCCTGCTGCTGCGCCTCGATGAAGGGGATCACCAAGAGGGGTATGGATAAGCGGTATTTCCTCAACGCTTTATTCGAGGCGGTGGTTGACGCGGAGGAATGTACCGCCTGCGGGGTCTGCGTGGGGCGCTGTCCGGTGGGGGCGGTGCGGGTGGAGGAGGAGGCGGCGGTGGTGGACCGAGAGAGGTGCCTGGGGTGCGGCCTGTGCGCCGGGACCTGTCCCGCGGAGGCCATCTCCGTCGTCCTCCGGGAGGACCGTGAGGAACCCTTCGAGCGCGTGGTGGACATGGGCCTGGCCATCCTGGAAAGGAAGGGCGTGGAGCGTGGAGGCGGTCTCGGCAAACCGAGTTGAGAGAGCGTCGTTAGGTTGCCGGGACCGGCGCGTGGGTTACGAGACCTTTTCGACTACCTCGGAGAGCTCATGGCCGGGTTGTCTCTCTGCCCCTCAAACGCCGGCTGTCCCTATGTGACAGGCTTTTTACCTTCCTTTGTCCTTGCGGCTTCGCGGAGAACCACCCGACGGATCGTTGGATTTGGGGCTACGACGGTACCTGCGCCGTATCCTCGTCATTCCATTGGGGAAGAGCGAGGGTTGGTGCTGGATTCGGAGAGGGGGGCGGAAAAACGCCGTAACCTGTGGAGAGTCCGATGACCATATTGCCGGGCGCGGGGTTTCATAGCGAAAATACGGGAGCGGGCGAGATCCCGTCACTTCCTCATCGCGCACGGTGAGCCATGTGGTCGCGGAGGGCGAGGGGAAGCGGCGGCATTTTGACGCCTATACAACGGACTTACGGGCTGAGGAGCGTGCCCGCCGCCGTCAGGGATTCCACTGCCGGACTCGGGGTGTGCGCTGTTCGCATCGGATAGGGACGTACGAACGCGGGAACCTCATCGCCCTTCAAACAGTGGTGCGCCCGGAAGGACTCGAACCTTCAACCTTGGGATTAAGAGTCCCCTGCTCTGCCAAATTGAGCTACGGGCGCACGGGATATATTATGGGTTTCGCCAGGGCAAAACGCAAGCCGTTCATGCCCTTTGAATGGAGCGTCAGGAGATTGCCCCTTTGTTCTTCTGTTTGCTTGTTTTGCCGGGATGACGGGCGCCATGTAAAAAGCCTTCAAACCCGAAAGCGAAAACCGAAAAGACACGGTACCGTCTACGGTCTAACGGAGCTTTTTTAGCCAGGCCGTTGATCCTTCGGAGAAGGCAAGGCGGTTGGAAAATCGACCTCTTTAAACACTGCCATCATCCCGTGACAAGTATTTCGCGCACATGACGTGGGCCGCTCGAATCCTCAGGTCGGAAAAGATTCGCCGCCCCTTGCGGGGCGGCTTTAGGTGAGCGATGCTTCCGTCGACTTCGGCGTGGTGCGAACGTTTCTACTTCTTGCCCGATACCGCCTTCTTCAGGGCCGCACCGGGCTTGAAGGACACCACCTTGGTGGCCTTGATCTTGATGGGCTCCCCCGTCCTCGGGTTGACCCCCTTGCGCGCCGCGCGCTTCTTCACCTCCCAGGTGCCGAAGCCCACCAGGGTGACCTTCTCACCCTTCTTCAGCGCGCCGGTGACGATGTCGATGGTGCTGTCCACTGCAGCGGCGGCGTCCTTTTTGCTCATCTTGGTGCTTTTGGCCACTGCGTCGATCAGTTCTGCCTTGTTCATGGTTCACCTCCTTTTCCGTTTATTTTCAATAGAATAATTCGCTTTCATAATCTTTTTTCCTTTATTTATCCAAAATAAACCCGAAAAAAGGCCCATTTTCGGGATTATATTTGGAAAATGGCCGAAAACACGAAAAAACCGTCGGAAAGTGACGTTGGAAGCGGGGCGGGAACAAGGGGAAAGGATCCGTCTGTGGTACGCGTAACCCGAGGCAGAGAGGATGCTGCATGCGACAGGGATGTTGTAGGCCCTCTGCGCGGCCTCGTCCCTTATTCCCTCACCTATTTCGGATGACTGGGCGTGATGCGTGGCATGCGTGGCGCCAGCACGGAAGGCCCTCAATCCTGGGCGGCTTCGCCTATGGCCTGGAGAGCATCCTCGATGGCCTTGATGACCCGCTCCCTCCCTTCCCTCTCCCGGGCGCTTATCAGGGGCTCGACGGCTTTCCTGCTCCCGATTCTGCCCAGGGCCCGTGCCGCTTCCAGCACGTCGGTCTCGATGTCGCTCTCCAGGAGGGGAAGCAGATAATCGATGGCCCTCAAGCAGTGCATCTCCCCCAGGACACGGGCTGCCACCGCCCTTACCCCTGCGGACTGGTCGGCGAGCATCTCGCTTATGGGGACCCACAGGGTCGGTTCGCCCATGTTGGAGAGGGATTCCACGGCTCGCAGCCTCACGATGCTGGCCGTATCCCCCAGTGCCTCGACGAGGAAGGGGATGGCGCGCCGGTCTCCAAGCTTGCCCAGCGCCCGGACCGAGCTGTAACGGAGGGAGAGGTTGTGGCTGCGGGTGACCCTGCAGAGCACCGGGACCACCTGGACGTCGCCGATCTCCGCCAGGGCATCCACGATGAACTGCCCCACGCCTGAGGTCTCCTTTTCCAGGCGATCCAGGAGGTGGCGCACGGCGCGGCGGTCCCCGATCAGGCCCAGGGCCCTCGCCGCTCCCTTGCGGACATCGGGGTTCTCGTGGGTCAGGGCCTCTATGAGGACGGGCAGTGCGTTCTGCCCCTGGGAAGCCAACAGGTCGGAAGCCGTCATGCGCATATAGGGCTGGGGATGACCCATGGC
Organism: Candidatus Solincola tengchongensis; assembly: GCF_015711935.1. Lineage (NCBI taxonomy): Bacteria > Bacillati > Actinomycetota > Candidatus Geothermincolia > Candidatus Geothermincolales > Candidatus Geothermincolaceae > Candidatus Solincola > Candidatus Solincola tengchongensis. The sequence continues at coordinate 14,509 of NZ_JACVJJ010000016.1, read as the reverse complement.
CTCGACCAGGGAGCGAAGGTCTCCCCTGGCTGCCAGTTTCTGTAAATCCTCCCTGCCTTTCATGATGAACTCATTTTATCATTTCCTACTGTCCCATACCCAGCCTTACGGCCAGCGGGACGGGAAGCCCCGCGGCCAGGACCTTTTTCTGGGTGCTCCTGTAGTCGTATTCGAGAAAACGGAATTCCACCCACATCTCATCGAGGTCCATGAGGGCCATGGTGGCCACGGGTATCCCACCGCGGTACTGGCCGCAGCTCCCCACGTTTAAGATGTAGTGTGACCCGGGAAGGAGGCTCTCCCGATTGCCGGGCCGGATGCCGAGCTCCCTGACCTTGCGGCGTTCCGGATCGAAGGAATAAGCCGCGCATACGTGGGTGTGTCCTATGAAGCAGAGCAGGTTTGCCGGTGGAGGGTAGTCGGAGAGCAGCGACTTGAAGGCATAGCCGGCCTCGAAGGGATCGAATATGTACTCGTCGGGATCCGAGGGGGAGCCGTGAAAGAGGTAGAAACAGTCGTTCACCCGGAGGACATCGGGCAAGGAAACGAGCCAGCGGCGGTGTTCCTCAGGGAGGGCTTCGGCGGTGAAGTGAAGGGCCGCCATGGCCAGCGGGTTCATGTTGGGAAAGTTTCCCGCCTCAAGGTCCACCAGGCCGCGTTCGTGGTTGCCACGGATGCAGCGCACACCTTTTTCCCGCACCAGCTCCGTGCATTCTACGGGATTCGCGTTGTAGCCGATTATATCTCCGCAACACAACAACCTGTCGGCCCCGCAGCGTTCCGCTTCCCTCAGGACCGCTTCGAGCCCTTCCAGATTGGAGTGGATGTCCGAGAATATGGCGTATCTCAAAGGCGCCCCCTCCGTCTCGCCCCTATTATATCCGCGCGACGCGGCGCCTCTCATGAAGGGCGCACAGCGGAGCGAAGCTCAGGGCGCCTTCGCGCCCGGGGGACCTGATTTTATTACAGCCGCGAAGAGACGTCGAACCCCGGTTATGTGGACGCTCGATATCCGTCGGTTTATGATTTAGGCGAGGAAAGGAGGGCAGGATGAAGAGAATTTACCTGCTTGTTGCCGTCTGCCTGTTGGCCACCGCCGCGTGGGGCTGCGGAAAGGGAAGTTCCGCGGAGTCGCGTAAGGCCGACCTGGAAACCGAGGTGCTGCCCCTCCTGGATGATTCCATCCGGGCCATGTCCGAACTGAGGGGCTATCGCATGAAGGGGTCCATGGAGATGAGCGCGGGAAGCGGAGATGCGTCAGGTTCGGGGACCCTGCGTATGGAGATACGGTCCGAGGTCGAGAACACTGATGGACGGGCCAACCAGTATATCCACATGGAAATGGGGGGCCTAGCCACCGAGGCCTATATCTACGGGGATTACTTTTACCAGGAGGTCCCGGGGCAAGGATGGACGAAGAGCAGCCTCGCCCAGTACCAGGTCCAGAATTTGAGCACCGGGGTGATTAGCGAGGAACAGATGCGGCTCATAGCGGAGACGGTGGAGGAGGCCATCGTCCGGGATAAGGGCGAGGACGGGAAGGAGATGGTGCTGCTCCTGGGCAAGGAATTTCTTCTCCGATCCCTGGAACGTTTCCGGGAGGAAGCGGGAGAAGCGGCCAAAGGCCAGATGGAGCAGTGGATGTCGGCCATGGAGGAGGCCGCCGAGGGCTTCAGCGCCACCCTGCGCCTGTTGGTGGGGAAGGGGGACCACCTCATAAGGGAGATGGAGATGACCATCGAGATGAAGGACGTACCCCAGCTGGGCACCTACAGGAGTACCATGCACATGGAGGCGTATGATTACGATGCCCAGATCCACATCGAGCTCCCCCCGGAGGCGGAGAAGGCAGCCCTCTCGGGGGCGGGGTCGGAACGGTAAGGCTGCAGCGCCATCCCGATCCCTTGCCGGGATTTTTCATGAGCGGCGGCCTATACGACGCAGCAGGTCTCAGGAGCGCCGTAGGAGAGGGCGTTAGGCGGTCCTTGCGACCGCCAAATGCGCCCGTTAGGTTTTATCCCTCGCGTTATGAGGATGGAGGTGGAGCTTGGCCGTCGAAGGGTTACCGTACGAGGCGACCATGAGGCAAAGCGGCCTGGGGAGGCGATCATAGCAGGGAGGCTCAAGATGTCCGATTACGTAGAAGGTAAGACGCGCTGGTGGGGATGGGGAGACCTGGATCAGAGGTTCGACGTTGAGAACCGGGAGAACATCATGCCCTTCCTCCGGGAAAACCTCGGTATGCCGCTGGATACCGAGCGTTTCACCGACCCCAATCTGGAAGAGGTGGGACTCCCGGAACCCCGACTGAGCGGGAAGACCCTTGAGGAGCTTCGGGAGATATGCGGCCCGGAGAACGTATCCACCGGGAAGTTCCAGCGTGTGAGCCATTCCATGGGCAAGAGCTACCGCGACCTCCTGCGCTATCGGCAGAGGCTCATCCGCCGTCCCGTGGATGTTGTGGTCTGGCCGCGCGAGGAAGTGGAGGTCGTGGAGATACTCCGGCTTGCGGAGAGAGAGAACCTGGCTGTCATCCCCTTCGGGGGCGGCTCCAGCGTGACCGGAGGGGTCGAGCCTATGGGGGAGAAGGAGGGCTACATAAGCCTGGATATGGCGCGCATGAACCGCGTGCTGCGTGTGGATGCCACCTCCCATACGGCGCTCATCCAGGCGGGAGCCCTGGGCCCGGAGATCGAGGAGCAGCTGAACGCACACGGATTCACCTTGGGGCATTTTCCGGAGAGTTTTGACCATTCCTCACTGGGCGGCTGGCTGGCCACCCGGGCTTCGGGGCGCCAGTCCACGGGTTATGGTGATATCGAGGACATGGTGCTGGCGCTGCGCATGGTCACCCCGCGCGGGGTGGTGGACACGCGGCGGGTACCTTCCAGCGCCGCCGGCCCCTCCATACTCCAGTTGTGCGTGGGCTCCGAAGGATATATGGGGGTCATCACCGAGGCCCTGATGAGGATAAGGCCCCTGCCCGAGGTCCTGGACTACCGGGGGCTCATCTTCCGCAATTTCGCCGCCGGGGTATCCGCCATAAGGGAGATGATGCAACAGGGGCTTGTTCCCACCTGCGTGCGGCTCTCCGACCGCACGGAGACCGCCCTGGCTCAGGCCTTTCGCAGCACCAAAGGTCCCCATTGGAAGAGGAAGGCGGAGGACGCGGCCCTGAGGTTCCTGGCACGCCGCGGATATTCCTTCGACGACGGGGCATTCATGGTCCTCGGGCTGGAGGGAAGCGCCGACGAGGTGGATTACCTGAGGCCCCTCATCCTCCGCATCTGCCGTCAGCTGGGAGGGTTCCACCTGGGAACAGGACCGGGGAGGCAGTGGTACCGGAGCCGGCACGAGACGGCCTATTTCCGGGAGCAGCTCATCAACTGGGGGGTGATGGTGGACACCCTGGAGACCGCCACCACCTGGGACAATCTCCTGCACCTCTACGGGGAGGTGCGCAGCGCCATCCGTTCCGCCCTCTCCGAGTGGGGGGACAAGAACCTGGTGGCCTGCCACGTCTCCCACGCCTACCGCGAAGGGGCCTCGCTCTACTACACCTTCTTCGCCCCCATGGCCGCTGAGGGCAGGGAGGAGGAGCAGTGGGAGAAGGTGAAACGCGCCGCCTCGGAGGCAATCATGGAGCACGGCGGGACCATCAGCCACCACCACGGCGTCGGCTACGAACACGCGCCCTGGATGAACCGCGAAGTGGGAGAGGTTTCCATCCGTGCCCTGCAGGCGGTCAAGATGGCCGTGGACCCTGCCGATATAATGAACCCGGGAAAGCTTCTGCCGCGTGGTTGAGATGGAAGAGACGCCGATCTTCGTGTACGGGACGCTCAAGCCGGGCGAGAAGATGTTCCGCCATATAAGCCACACCGTGAGGGACGCCATACCCGCTTGCGTGCCCGGACGCCTCTACGAGACGCCCTTCGGCTATCCCCTCCTGGTGAGGTCGGGAGGTGAGGACGAGATCATGATAAACGGGGTGCTCCTGGTCCCCCTCGAGGGGTGCTACGAGGAGATGGTGCGCATCATAGACGTCATCGAGGGGGAGGCCGGTTTCGAGAAGGGGGAGATGGAGGTCGTTCTCGGAGACGGGCACCGGGTGGAGGCCATCGTCTATTACTACCGTGAGGCGCCGCCGTACGCCCAGCCTTATTACGGGAACGACTGGCCGGCGACGGTATGAGGCCTAAGGCGGGCCGGCTGCCGGCATTTCCGTTGCCAGGCGAAGGAATGGCGATATCCTGCGCCGTCGGCCTTTGAGGCGCTCAAAGGATGCCCCGCGACAAGCCGCAGTCGGCCGCATAAAGGCCAGTCTTAAGCGATTTGAGTATAACTTCCGGCCCGGGCTTTCATCCCTTCTTGCCGCTTCCTGCCGGACGGTATGCTCAGCTGGATACCCGGAGAGGGAGAGTGAGGGACAAGGACAGACCGGCCTTTTGAGAGTAGTCCAGGCGGAGACTCCCGCCCAGCTCCTCCGCCAGCCTGGAGGCCAGCCTGTATTCCATGGCCAGTGTGGGGAGTTCGCCCTCGGTGAGGTGTGGAGGCCAGACATTGATCGCGCCGAGGGTTTCCCCGTTGGGGGTCGGATGTGGACACCTTACGCTAAGGACGAGGCTCTCTCCTCTAATGGAACACCAGGCGGAGACCATGTCCCGCTCCCGGCAGCAGCGCATGGAGAGGTCCAAGAGGTTGTAGAGGAGGTCGAAAAGGCGGGAAGGGTCCGCCTGGATCGCCGGGATGTCCGTCAGGAGGCGGACGTTGAGCGTGGTGCCACGGGGCGAGTATATGTCCTCAACCAGGGCGGCCGCTTCTTTCAAGGTTTCCGAGGGATTCACCGGGGTGGTTTCCATGTAGCCGGGTTCGTGAGCCAGGTCGAGGATCCGTGACAGGTCGTTTATCATCCCCTCCAGACGGGTCGCGGAAACCCGGATATAATTAAGGAAATCACGCTTCTGCTGCTCGTCCAGTTTCTCCCAGTACTGGTTGAGGGTAAGCGAATAACCCACCAGAGAGGTGAGGGGGTGCTTTATCTCCCGGGCGGCGATCCCGGCCATGCGGCGTGAGTCCTCCGCCCTGCGCAGTAGGAGGGAGAGGTTCTCCGCCATCTCCAGGTGGTCCTTTTCCCTTTCCAGGATCCTGTCCAACTCCGCACGCCGGTCCCTTTCCGAGCCCAGCAGCCATCCGGAAAGGAGACAGAGGGGCAAACTGAGGATGACGGTTATCACCGCCGCGGGGGATTCATGCAGCAGGTGGGACGGCCCGCCGGAGGAGATGAGGTAGTGGAGCACGAAGAGGAGGGCCGTGTAGGCCATGGCGATCAAGAAACCCCAGATCGCGTAGCGATACCTGTAGGATGTTCTCATGCCCGCCCTTTCTCTCGCTGTTATTTTACCCTTATCGAGGCTCCCATCCCATCCTCTCCAGGTCGCTTGATGTGGTGACCTGGTGCGGTGAATACTTGTAGTGGTTCCGGCTGGACCATTCGTTCGGGTACCTCCTTGCTCCGCTTCTGTACCCAAAACAAGTACAGAGGGTGTCCACAGTGTTTCCGGACCTAAGCAATCCTCCAAGAGGGGGGTGTCGTACGGTGCTTGTCGATGCAGATGCTTGCAGCGGTTCAAACCGCACTATTCATTCAGTCCTCCTTGCCCTCTTTCCTTGGACAAGGGACAAACGCAGGAGTTACCCCGTTTTTCTGAACCCGGGCGCGTCCCCGCGGCGTTCCTCCCAGCCGGTGGGCTTTTGTTCGCTCACCAGGAGGGAAGGGTGGGAAGCGAGGGCGGGCGAACCTGGGTGTCCATGCCGATGAGGCGCCCGTCACGGAACAGCAGGACTGCTTTTTCGTAGACCACAATGGTGTTCTCGGGCAGCAGGCCGTCCCTGGCCTCGTGGGTGAAGATGGGCGGTCCCAGGAGTGCCGAGGCTTCCTCGGGTGTGAGGTGGAGGCTGAAGTCCTGGGGTTTGAGGGTGGTGGGCGGATATTCCGAGGACCTGTCCTCCACCGTCTCCTCCCCGAAGAGGCGGCCGTTGTCGAAATCCAGAGCCTTCCCCAGGGAGAAGTATGTCCACCGTTCCACCCGGACTTCCGTGACCGGATCTATGGAGATGAAGAAATGGTCCGGGTATCCGTACTCGGCGACCACCCGGCTCTGGTCGAGAGACAGCCCCTCAACAGCCGGCCTTTCATTGGGAGAAACGGTGCTCCCGACCGTGGCCTGCTTCTCGCCGCACCCTAGGATAGGAAGGGAGAAAGAGAGAAGTAACAGCAGCATCCAAAGGAGGAGTGGAGGAAAGCGACCGTGTGGAGAGCGTTTCCCCCTCGAAGCCGTATGGGATAAGAGATCTGTTCTCATAGAACGATTATATCCCTCGCCGGCCCGTTTCAAAGGTTACAGGCCGTGGTGCAGGACGAGAGTCCACTTCTCATAGATCGATCATGATGACATCCCTCGCCGGACCGCTATTAAGGGCCACACAGGTCATGGTGTATATAATGACCCTGGAAGAGGAGCGCGGTACGAGGGGCACAGTTGGGCATGTGGAGGGCTTCGGGGGAACGCCTACCGCACTGCCGTGGGGAATAGCCCATATGTGGGGACCGGGTTGACGGTGGGGAGATTTACGGGTCGCGCTCGAGGAAAGGATTGAGGGGCGGGGCTGGCGCGCCGCGGGCCGTGGTGGAGGTCCATACACGATAGGGCAACTCGGGGGTTGCCTTGACTCGGCGGGAGGAATTTTACGTTCCAAGGGGGTCATATGGGAAGGATCGAGAGATTCCTGTGCGTGTCCTTGTTCCTGGCCGCGTTATTAACAGTTTCTTCCTGCGGTGGTCCCGAGGCCTCCGCTTACGGGGTCGTTGACCTCAAGAACTCGCCTGTACTGCCGGAAAGACTTGCCGTCTATATCCCTGTGCCGGTGACGGCAAGGCCTCAGGTGGCCTCCTATACCCTCCCTGTGGACCTTTCCCGGGTAGCCGGCTTGGACAGGAGGTCGCTCCCCCCTGAGGTCCTCTCCGGCTTGGCCGAGAACGGCTTCGCCGTCAAGGAAGGCGGGAGGTACGAGTATATGTTCCAGCTGTACCGCGAAAAGCCGGGTTGCCCGTTCGTCACCGTGGATGCCGTCTGCCAGGCCTTCCTGGGGATGTGTGCGGGTGTAAGGATGGAGCTGGAAAGAGGAGAGCTGCGCCGGGAGATGGAGGCCCTGGTCTCCTCGTTCGTGGAGGCGGCGAAAGGCATCTACGGCCGGGCCCGGGGTCCGGTGCGCGAAGCGGCGAGAACCGTACTGGGTTTTGCGGGAGTGGCGGCCGGACTGCTGGGCTTGGAGGCCGGACTGCCTCCTGAGGTCGCTTCCGCGGTGGAGGAGGAGCTGGCGCTCGTGGAAGGGGCTTCCGAGAGCCGCGCATCTCCGGTCCTGGGGCTGCGGGAGGATTACCGCGTGTTCCAACCCCACGGTTATTACCGGAGAGAGCCCGAACTGGCGGAGTTCTACCGCGCCGTGACCTGGCTGGGAAGGTGGGTAGTGTTCCCGGCGGGCATGGATGGCTGGGGGTCGCCGGCGGACAGGCGGGAGGCGGCGAGGAGGACCGCCGTCCTGGTGGGCGCATTGCATATGGGTACGGCGGAGGAAGAGCCCTCTCTTCTCTTGTGGGACCATCTCTACCAGGTGACCCGTTTCCTTTCCTGCAGTACCGTGGGCTTGGACGTCGCCGCGGTGAGCCGCGCCATGGAGGAGGTCCTGGGGGAGAGGTTTCCCCTTTCCCGCCTGGAGGACGACACGCTACTGGAGCGTCTGGCGGAAACGCTGGAGCGGGATGCAGAAAAGGGCGGGGGCTTGGAAAGGGGTCCATGGGACGCCGCGGGTCCCGGCTTCCGTCTCCTGGAGACGTTCACCGAGCCCGGCGCCGCGGTCTTCGGTGAGCTGGCGCCCGGGGACGTTCCCGGCAGGGAGAAGCCGCGCGGCCTCGACCTTCCCGCCTCCCTCGGTTCCGATCGAGCTCTGCAGTTGCTGAGCGATTTCTACGGGGAGGCGGGCTTGCCTGGTTACAGGGAAAAGGTCCGGGAACTGCACAGCCGGAGCTCGTCCATCGAGCCTGCCCGGGCCCGGGCCAATCTGGTCTGGAGCGTGCTCAGGAACTGCCTCTCCCTGCTGAGGCCGCCGGGCGAGGGGTACCCGGCTTTCATGCGCAGCGACTCCTGGAGGGATCGCGATCTTTACCTGTTCCTGGCCTCCTGGGTGGACGGCGTCTCCCGGGACCGGGAGTGGAAGGAGGTCGTAGGCGGCTTGGCCTCCGATGGAGGCACCGGTGCGGGCGGCGGAAACGCGCCTGGCAAAGGCTACGTGGAGCCGCGGCCCGAGGTCTATGCCCTTCTGGCCGCGGATGCCGACATGCTGCGGCGTGGGCTCAAGGAACGCGGGTTGTTGAGCGAGGATTCGGCCAGGAAGCTGGATTCCTTTTACCGGCTGGCGATGGGGCTTAAATCCATGGCCGAAAAGGAACTCACCAACCAGCCATTAAGCGCCGAGGAATACAGTGCCCTCGAGGACTTCGGCGATTCGCTCCTCGAGCTCCTTGCCGTACCCGCTGGGGAGGGCGGCGGGTATATCGTGCCCGACTCCTCCGCCATCGTTGAGGTCTACCGGGACGAGGAGGAGGGGACGGCGCTCCGGCTTGCGGTGGGCAGGCCAACCATATATTACGTTATCGCTCCCGTGGAGGGGAGGCCCACCCTAACCGTGGGAGCCGGCTATTCCTTTTATGAATTGTGGGGGGCAGGGGAAGCCGTGCCCACTCCGGATGAATGGCGCCTTACGGTAGGATCGGGGCAGGTCCCGGAGGCCTCGGCGTGGACGCACTCCTTTTTAAGATGAGGCCGGAACCGCGGGAATGTTCGGGATCTCGTCCGGCTAGGGGTGGAGGTCTCCATATATGGTTGACTAAGGGCGAACGATCGCCACTCTCCCTTCCCTCGCGCCCCCACCCCGGTTGGTGAACCGCATATTCCGGTAAACAAGAAGGGCCCCGCAGGCGGGGCCCTTCTTCTCCCCCGTTCTACCGGCTTACTGGAACTGGTACTGGAGAAGCCCTATCCACCAGAGGCCGTAGTAGAGGGTGGCCCAGATGGACTCCTTCATGCTCAGCATGCCGAAGTCGTTGTTCACGTAGTACTTGCCAGCCTGGACGTTGATGGTGTGGTGACCCTTCTCACAACCCCAGGGCGGGATGGTCAGGAGTTTGTAATAGGGATAGACCTGCTTCCACCCGCTCTTCTCCGCGACCCATACCTTGTAGGTCCCCGCTTTGAGGCCGCGGAACTGGTAATAGCCGCGGGCGTCGGTCTTAGTGGAGGCGACCTTACGTCCGTAGCGGTCGGTGAGGACTATGGTCCAGCCGGATTGGACGGGCTCATGCCACTCGCGGACCTGGTCGGCATTGGCGTCGTACCACACTATCCCGGAGATGGTGCCGGTGGTGGAACTGATCTGGAAGGCGCGCAGGGCGGCGTCCTCGCCCAGCTCGAAGAACCAGCGGTAATAGAGGTTGGTGATATTGAGGTCGACTATCCTCTCCGTGCCGTTCAGGGGGTTGAAGGTGTTGTCGGTGACCAGTTGCAGCTTGTAGCGGGTCACCGCCCTCCAGTCGGTCATCACCGGGAGCCCGCTCCATCCTGCCCAACCGTGCTCCAGGGTCCAGAAGAACCCCCCGTAACCCGTCTTCTTGCTGCCGTAGAGCTGCCAGTTGCCGCTCTCGTCCAGCTTGTACAGGTTGACGGTTATCCCGTCCACGCCCTCCATCTTGGGCTCGGACACGTTGGGGAGCACGAGGTCGTCCCACACGGCGACCTCGATCTTCCCGATGTTCTCCACGGGCACGGCGCTCACGTTCTGGATCTCGAAAGCCGGTTGCTCAGCCTGTCCGGGGTCGCCCATCTGGAAATACCATCTGTTATAGGAGTTCCAGTAGTGAAGTTCTATTACCCGCTCCGAGCCGTTGAGGGGGACGTAGGAGGGATCGGGTACCAGGGCCAGTTTGTACCGGGTTATCGCGAAAATATCGTATGGCTTAACGACGGGTAGGTTCTCGAAGGTCACCAGTCCTCCCAGGATTGTCTCCCCGGTGACCTTGCTCTGGCCGGGTGCGGTTACCAGGGGTTCCCCGTACTTTTCCCATAGTATATTGCCCGAGGCATCCGTGCCGCTCTCCTTGTAAAGCTGGACCTTGATCCCGTTGATACCCTCTTCCTTGGCCTCGCTCTTGTCCGGGATGAGGCCGTCGTACCAGACGATGGCCTCGATGATCCCGATCTTTTCCGTGCTCGTGGCGGTAGAGGTCGTGGTGTCCGCGGCCACCATGATGGAGCCCAGCATGGTGCAGGCGGCTACCAGGGAGACGAGCAAGAGGGAAATCGTGCATCTCGCGCCCTTCAACATCATCCGCAACCTCCTCCTATACTACCAGGGCCGGTAACTCCCTCGACGCTGACCGGCCGCAGGCAGGACCTCAAGGGTGCGCAAGAAGTGACGGATAATGCGGATTTTCATGGGGAGTGAGCGCCAAATATCCGTGCCGAGTGAGTTTCGGTTATTAAGTCGGACCCCTTCGCTCCCCTTCTTCGCCCGCTTGAAGTCCGCCCGGTTTGCCTCCTCCTTTTGTCGGCCTTTCGCCCTATATCTAACCAGCAGGAATTCCGCCCGCCGGATTGATTCCCTTTTCTCACCGCCGCCTTAAACGAACAAACGCCACTTTCGATGTTTAAGATACCATGAGGTAACCATACAGTCAATAGCGTCGAGTCCGCACGTGATTGCCGGCACCGGCCATATGTTCGAACCGGCCCTCGGTGAGGGAAGGAAGGCGGCCCTCGGTGCAGGAAGGTGCAGGCCTGGATGGAGTCGTGCGCGGGAACAGTCATTCGCGGGTAGTTTTGGGGTATGGTGAGCGACGTAAGCTTGTGAGGTCAATGAAAGCCCGCTTCTTACGGAGATTACAAACGGCCCGCCTTTGACCCCGCGGAAGACGGAGGAGGCCTTGCCGTTCACGCCACCTACTTCCCGGTTATATGAGGTCGAAAAGCCTGCGCCGTGGGCTGGGCGCAGCGAAAGAAAACGCAGTGGGGAAACGAACTCCCCGGGTTTCAATTCCGGCTCGCGGAACTATAATATTAACAATCGCTGAACACTTTGGGCTGCACGAACCCACGGGTATGCGGAACTCTTGAGGGGGCAGTCGGCAGGGTGAGGATAGGCGTATTGAGAATCGCGATTTGCGCTACGGGGCGATCGTTCGTGTCATCCCCGGGTCCTTGTCCGGGACCGCGAGGACGGGAGATTCGGGTTCAAGACCCCGCCGCCAGGTAAAGCTGGGGGCGGTGTAGGCAGGGAGGTGAGCCATGCTGCTGTTCGAGCCGCTGGAGAGGTGGGCAGAGGAGAGGCCGGACCGGGAGGCCATCGTCTATGGAGACCGGCGCATAACCTACGCCGAGTACGACCGCGAGGTGGACAAGGTGGCCAAGGGCCTCCTCAAGCTGGGCGTGAAAAGAGGGGACAGGGTGGGGCTTTATATCCCCAACCATCCGGAGTTCATCTTCGGTTACCTGGCCTGCGCCAAGGTGGGGGCAGCCGCGGTACCCGTATCCTGGCGCTTCGCACCCGACGAGGTGAGGTACATCCTCGGGCATTCCGATTCCCGCGTGGTGATCATGGAGACGGGCTTCATGGACTCGGACTTCATCGCCAAGCTCAACGCCGTGCGCGACCGGCTCCCGGAGCTCCGCCATGTGGTGGTCATAGGGAGCGGAGAGGAAGTGGCCCGGGTCCCGGGGGCCATATCCTATGCCGATTTCCTCGTTGAGGGGCCCGAGTTGGGCGAGGAGCTGGCGGCCCGCAAGGCGGAGGTGGAGGAGGAGGATGTGGTCCTCCAGCTATTCACCTCGGGTACCACGGGCACGCCCAAGGCTCCCATGCTCACCCACCGCAACCTGATCGAGTACGTCAGGGGGCAGGTGGACGCCTCGGACATCACGGACGACGAGCGCCTGCTCATGGACATCCCCAACAACCACGTGGGCGGTGCGGTGATGGCCATCGTCAGCATGCTCTACAACGGCACCACCCTGGTGATGCTGGACACCTTCATCCCCCAGCAGGTCCTGCAGACCATTGAGAAGGAGAGGATAACCATAGTCGGGCAGGTCCCCGCCCAGTACATACTCCTTTTCATGCAGCCGGACTTCGACTCCTACGACCTGTCCAGCGTGAAAACGGCGGTGATTTCCGGGGCGCCGGTCCCGCCGGAGCTGGTGGAGCAGATAAGGGAGAAGATGGGCGTCATCCCCTACATCGGGTACGGCCTCACTGAGGTCAGCGGAGCCGTCACCTTCACCCGCCAGGACTTCCCCCTGGAAAAGATTGCCACGACGATCGGGATACCCAATCCCGGCATCGAGATACGCATCATGGATTCCGAGCGCAAGGAGGTGCCGCGCGGGGAGAGCGGGGAGATCGCCATCCGTGGCGCCGCGGTGATGAAGGGCTATTACAAGCAGCCGGAGGCCACCGCCGCGGTGTTCGACGAGGAGGGGTTCTTCTACACCGGGGACATGGGATTCATCGACGAGGACGGTCACCTTCACATCCTGGGCAGGAAGAAGGAGATGTACATCCGCGGCGGGGAGAACGTCTATCCCCCCGAGGTTGAGGACGTCCTCATGAAGCACCCCAAAGTGCTCTTCGCCGCCGTTTTGGGTTACCCCGATCCCGTGCTCGGGGAGAAGGGGAGGGCCTACGTGGTGCCCCAGCCGGGGGTGGAGGTGACCGAGGAGGAGCTGCGGGAGTTCTGCAAGCAGCACCTGGCGGAGTTCAAGGTGCCCGACCAGGTGGTCTTCAGGGATTCGCTTCCCCTCACTCCCCTGGGCAAGGTGCACAAGCACGCCCTCTACGAGGAGCTCAAGGAGGAGTTCGGCGCCTAGGCCCTGCGACCCGAGCCCGGCTCTCTAGGGGAGAGCTGTTGGCGGCGGCCTGGCCCGGGAAACCCGCGGAGGACCGTGATGGGGATCCGTGCCCGATGCGGTCGGTACATGGTTTGGGTACCGGCCCCGGATCCGGTCAGGGCGGCTTCGCGGCGTTTCGTTGCCCCTCAGCCGAATTCGGGTCCATAAGGGGATGAGGTTGGGATTGTCGTGACCTCGAAGGGGGTAAGGTAGAAGGGTCCGTTTCCTACCGTGGGGCAGCTCCCGCAACGCGCCCCACCTTCTTCGCGGGGCCTCTTCGGGAAAAAGCCGTGTTGCGGATGAACAAATGACGACCTTCCCGGCCATACCCCGTGGCGGGGATACGGCCACTCAGTCCTCGTCGCGGAGTTTCTTCTCCAGGAAGCCCGGTTTGCGCGGCCGCATGGTGTAGGGTTCCAGGACGAAGGGGATGATCAGGACCACGGCCACGGCCACGGCGAGGAGGATCCAGTCGGAAAGTGAAGCCGGCTTGGATGGCGGCCCCTCCGGCGCTGGAGCGGGCTCGACGGGTGCCACCTTGAGGGAGGAGAAGAGCGAGGGGGGTATCTCCAGGCGGCCCTGGACGTGGTCGGCGAAGAAAGCGGACCAGGAAACCCCGCTCTTCATCTCCAGAAGCCGCCTGAGGGTTTCGTTGTCGAGCGACCTTCCTTCCTCGCAGAGGCTTTCCGAATCGCGGAGAAAGGCCACCAGGTCCCCGGCGAGATTCCCCCGGGCCCGTAGCCCGGCGTCCACGGCCGCGCAGGCGGCGGCTCCTCCGCAGGCCAGCAGGCCGGCGGCCTCCCCGGCCCTGACCTCCGGCCCTCCCGCTTCGGAGATGGAGAGGGCGAAGGCTTCCCTGGCCCGTCGGTAGCCCTCGTACCTGATGCTGAAGCGGTCCCAGAAGAGTGAGCCGCCCCATATGCCCGCTTCGTAGGGAAGCAGGTCCTGGAGATACCAGGCCGCTCCCTCCAGGAGCCAGAGGGATTCGGGCTCCACTCGCAGGTAACGGGATAGATACAAGGCCGTCACACTCCGGGTGACCGCCTCCAGGCAGGCCTCGGAGAGCAGGTTCACGTTCTCGGGCGCGCTGACCACCACCGTGTCGGCGTAGCTTTCCAGGGGGTAGTAGGCGTCCTCCAGCCTGTCCCCTTCACCCTGCAGGAGGAGGAAGACGTTCAGTGGTCTCGCCCCCGCCCCCCCTCCGCTGCCGCCGAGGTCCGAGGCCCGGGTGAGCACCGCGTCCAGGCGAGAGGAGAACTCCTCCCTGGTTCCCTGTGGGGGCGAAGAGGATTCCGGGAGGGCCATGACGAAGGACCCTCTTTCCTCGACCACCAGCCTTCCGGCCAGCAGGGGGTTTTGGAGCATGGCCTCCAGGCTCCCCCGGCCGTTGTCTCCGGGAAGCACCGCCCGCCACCCCTCCGGGAGCTCCACCAGCAGGCTCGCCTCGTCTCCGGCTATGGGCTCCGGGCGCAGGAAGACGGCATATCCGGGAAGATAGGCCAGGTCCTCGC
>NZ_JACVJJ010000015.1:0-58000 GCF_015711935.1 Candidatus Solincola tengchongensis | reverse complement strand
TGTGGCTGGACAAGCTGCCCGGCCTGGAGAACGCCGAGGTGTCCACCAAGGTGACCTCCACCAAGCCGGTGGTGGCGGAGCGCGCCGTGTACTTCAACTTCTTCGGCAAGCAGGGCGGGCACGACTCCATCGGGGTGTCCTCCATGGCCCAGGAGTGGTACCTCGCCGAGGGGTGCACGCTGGGGGACAATTTCGACACCTTCGTCCTGGTGCAGAACCCGGGTACGGAGGTGGCCGGGGTGACCCTCTCCTTCCAGCTCACCCAGGGGACGGCCCCCACCTTCTACTTCGAGTTGGCTCCCGGCCAGAGGCGCTCCGTGTGGCTGGACAAGCTGCCCGGCCTGGAGAACGCCGAGGTGTCCACCAAGGTGACCTCCACCAAGCCGGTGGTGGCGGAGCGCGCCGTGTACTTCAACTTCTTCGGCAAGCAGGGCGGGCACGACTCGGTTGGAATCCCGGGAGGAATCATCGAATGAACTGATCGGTCCGCATCCACGACGGCGCCGCCGTCACGGGTCGCGGGGCTCTAAGAGGACATGGTATCCGGGGGTGCCCGGAAGGGCACCCCCTCTCGTGAGCGGCCACGGCGGCTTCCGTACTGGTAAACCGAGGGGAGCGGGAAAAGGTCGGGAAACGAAGGCTGATATAATGAGCGCGAGATGGAGCTCAGGGATTATCTTAACGTAATTGCCCGGCGGAAGTGGATAATCATCGGGGCCACCGTTCTGGTTGTGGCGGCGGCGCTGGTCTTTTCCCTACTCCAGAAGCCGCTCTACGAGTCGCGGGTGACCATCCTGGCGGACATCAATCGGGCTGGCGAATCGGCCACCCAGGCCCTCTACAGCTTGGCCTACGGCGACCCCAACACCTTCATCCAGACCCAGGCGGAGATCATCAAGACCCGTACCATGGCCCGCGACGTCCACGACCGGCTGGAATACCTTTACGAGGAAGCGGAATATGACCGCCGGGAGGGCAAGGATGTCTTCATCCCCTCCTCCCTCCCCTCCCCCGAGGACATGCTGGCCAGGGTGAAGGTGGATCGCACCCAGAACACCAACGTCTTCCAGATCATTTTCACCGACCACAACCCCATGCTGGCCCGCGACGTGGCCCAGGCCTACGCGGACGAATACATCGAGGACCGCCAGCTCTCGGCCATCAAGCAGATCAGCGAGGCCCGCCAGGAGGTCTGGAACCGCATAACCGAGCTGGAGGCCCAGATACAGGACATCGCCCAGCGGGTGAAGCAGTACACCAAGGAGACCATCCCTCCCGAGCTGGAGGCCGAGGCCAGCCAGGCTGTCAACCTGTGGGCCACGCTCTACGAGAAGTACATGAGCCTGCGCATCGCCGAGGCCCTCGAGCAGCGCGGCCTGGAGATCATCGAGACCGCGGAGCCGGGGGAGAAGGTCAGCCCGCGAACCACACGCAACGCCGTGCTGGCCCTCTTCCTGGGGCTCATCCTGGGGGTAGGCCTTGCCTTCCTGGCCGATTACCTTGACGTCACCCTGAAGACGCGCGAGGACTTCGAGCACCACTACGGCACCTCCATCATCGGCGAGATACCCGGGTTCGGGACCTCGCCCGAGGAGGAACGGGAGATAATATACTTCACCGCCCCGGACAGTTCCGCCGCGGAGGGATTCCGCAACCTGCGCACCAACGTGCAGTTCCTCAACCTGGAAGGTGAAACCCGGGTGATCATGGTCACCTCTGCGAGCCCGGAAGAGGGAAAGACCTCGGTGGCCGTCAACCTGGGCGCGGCGCTCTCGGAAATGGGGAAGAAGGTGCTGGTGATGGAGGCCGACCTGCGGCGTCCGGTCCTGGACGAGTTCATGGTGGAAAAACCTGCCAAAGGACTCACGGAGGTGCTCGCCGGCGCGGCCGGGATTGAGGAGGCTGTCATCTCCGTCGGCAATACCAATTTTCACCTCATGATCTGCGGGGTGAAACCCCCCAACCCCGCCGAGATGGTCGCCTCCCAGTCCATGCGCAACCTCCTCGAGCGCCTGCGCGGAGACTACGACTACGTCATCGTGGACTCCCCGCCCGTGCTCTCGGTCTCCGATTCCGTGGCCATGGCCCCCATGATGGACGGGATTATCCTGGTGGCCAGTCACGGCATCGCGGAGAGGGAAGCGGCGCGACGGACCGTGGAGCTTCTCTCCAAGGTGAATGCCCGCCTCTTGGGCTTGGTCATCAACAACGTGGAGGCCGCCGGCCGTTACGGCTACGGATATTATTACGCCCCCTATTACCGCTATTCGTACGGGGCCTCTGAGAAAAAGGGGACATCCGCCTCCGTCCGACGCATCATGCGGCGGAAAAGAAAATGACGCGGTCCTCGCGGTGACGTTTCGTGACTCTCTCGTCCGGCCTCCGGAAGTCCGGGTGTTGTGCCCGAAAGCCGGAAGGCTCATGGTTAAAACGAGACCTGCGATCCATCCCTGTCGACTGCGTAGCGTCCCACCGGATACGGGCTTCACGGCGTGGCCTCCGCGCGGCGTTGAAAAGAGGGAAGCTTAATCACGGCATGTCCCCACAGGTCATCGCGGCCCACTGGGCACTCACACGGTCGAAAGGTCGGGGCTCAGGGCCTGCGCCGCGGGTGACATTGCGTTGAGGTCAGGTTGTATTAACCACCTGCAATGGATGTCGTTCCAGGACTCGGAGGTGCTGCCGCCACCGGGGATAAGCGACCGTCCGGAAAGCCGAGGATGCCTCAAGCGTCGCGATGGAAGGCGATTCCGACAGACGAGGAAAGCGGCGCATCCGCCACTGGACACTTTACATCCCGAAGGAACCGGAAAGGAAGGCCAACCGAAAAGACGGATTGGGCACAGGTTTCTCCGATCGAATTCGAACCCTGGAGATCGGCACCGCTTTTTATTCCGGACAAGAGACCGACCTGAAGCCCGGGCCGATAATTAAAGTTTTTTCCGTCTCGGAAGGATAATATTTATGAAAACATTCCTTGGAAGAAAATCGTCAAGAGAACGCCGGCCCTTACACGGAGAGTGGAGATGAGCCACAAGCGTCTCAAGGGCAGAATTTCCGCCCTGTTCCTCTGTTGCGCGGTCTTCCTGCTCGCCACCTTTCCCTCCGCGGCGGATCCCGTGGTGAAGGACACGGCCGCCGGAGATGCCAACTCTTACCTATACGGCGGCAACGCCGGCGAGGTGCTCATGTACGCCTCCACGGCCACCGGCGACGTGAACGGCGACGGCCTCTCGGACCTGGTCATCGGCCACGACCAGGGAGGTGACGACTTCCCCTATCTCTACACCGGCAAGGTCTACGTGTACTTCGGGCGCACGAGCCTTGACCCCGAGGTGGACCTGGGAACGGGAGCTGACCTGGTCATCAACGGTTACTACGGTAGCTTCCTGGGCAACTCGGTGGCCTGCGGGGACATCAACGGGGATGGTGTGGACGACATCCTCATGGGCGCCATTTGGGACAACCCCGGCGGAGCCATGTTCGCCGGCGGCGTCGCCGCGGTGTTCGGCCGCCCGGACCTTGGGGACTGGTCCCCCTGGGACTTCAATGCCCGCCCTCCCGACCTCTACTTCTCCAGCGCCAACGGAGGGGAGATGTGCGGGATGAGCGTCATCTCCGGTGACATCGACGGCGATGGGTTCGACGACGTCCTCTTCGGCGCCCACCTGGGGAACGGCGGCATACATCTCTATGACGGGACGGACTGGAAGGCACAGGGGCGCGCCAACCAGGACTTCATCCACGACCTGCACCTCATCGACGCCAAGCACGGTTGGGCGGTGGGGAAATACATCAGCGCTTACGATACCATCTACCGCTATGACGGGAGCGTATGGCAGGCGGACACCCTCTTCAACAAATTCAAGGTGGACCTCCACGGCGTGACGGCAACCGACACCACCCACGCTTGGGCGGTGGGAGCGGGGGGAAAGGTGCTCTTCAACGGCGACTTCAACAACACCAAGGGCTGGGCGGAGCAGAACAGCGGGGTTGCCGCCACCCTGCGCGACGTCGACGCCCTGGATTCCTCTCGCCTTTGGGCGGTGGGGGACGGGGGGACCATCATCCATACCGAGGACGGGGGTTCCACCTGGACGGCCCAGGCGAGCGGAGTTTCCGTGACCTTGCGCAGCCTCTCTGCCGTGGGCCCCGGAGACGTGTGGGCGGTGGGGGACGGGGGGACCATCCTCCACTACGACGGCGCCTCCTGGTCCCGGGTGAGCCCCAGCCCCACCACGCGCGACCTTCACTCCGTGCACGCCGTGGACGCCACCCACGTCTGGGCGGTGGGGGACGGGGGGACCATCCTCCACTACGACGGCGCCTCCTGGAAGGCCCAGACCAGCCCGGTGGGGGTCAACCTCCGCGGCGTGTCCGCCTCCGGGCCTACTTCCGTCTGGACGGTGGGCGATTCCGGCACCGTGCTCAGGACCGCCGACGGCGGTTCCACCTGGACCAAGGAGGCGGTCCTCTTCACCCAGGACCAGCGAATCGTATTCGCCCTCGACGCCACCCACGTCTGGACCGCCGGGGACGCGGCCACCGGCCGCGCCTATATCGTCTGGGGACGCTCCCTCTGGCCGGAATGGGATTATTACACCAACCCCATCAAGCCCAACAAAGTGATCAACGGGGTAGACCCGCTGGATTCCGCCGGTTTCCCGGTCAGCCTGGGGGACCTGAATGGCGACGTCTGTGCGGACATGCTCATCGGGGCCTTTGATGCCGACGGCCCCGGAGAGCAGCGCGAGGGGTGCGGCGAGGCCTACGTGGTCTACGGGCGCCCCAAGGGCTCCTTTCCTTACTTCATAGACCTAGGCTCGGAAAGCGACTGCACCGTCTTCGGAGCCTCCCCTATGGACGGGCTGCCCTCTTCCGTCTGCCGGCCCCTGAAGGACGTGAACGGCGACCGCTACGACGACCTCCTGCTGGCGGCCATGTGGGCGGATGGCCCGGGAGAATCCCGCCCGGGATGCGGGGAGGCTTACGTCATCCCGGGAGGGAACCTGCCTCCCGTCCAGGACCTCTCCCAGTCCCCGCCCCAGGTGACCTTGTACGGGCCGGAGACAAACGTCGGCGCCGGATACAGCGTGGAGGTCCTGGACTTCAACGCCGACCTCCTGCCGGATATTGCGGTGGGAAGCACCAGCGCGGGTATGGGGACGGAACGCCCCAACTGCGGGGCGGTCTGGCTGGTCAACGGGATCTCTTCCTGGCCTTCCCTGGTGGACCTGGCCGTCTCCTCCTCCCTGGCCATCTACGGCGCGGAGAGCAACGACGCCTTCGGGTTCTGTCTCACCTCCGCCGACCTGGACGGCGACCCGCAGGGTTACCAGGACCTGGTGGCCAGCAGCCCCATGGGTGACGGGCCCGGCAACACGCGGCCCGGTTGCGGTGAACATTTCGTCTTCCTGGGCCACGACAATTTTCTTCCCACCTGCACCGTGACCAATGTGGCCGAGGGAGCGGTCCTGGCCGGCACGGTGAACGTGGAGGTGGAGGCCTACGATTTCCACGGCATCGACCGCGTGGAGTTCAGGGTGAACGGCACCCTCCGCCATACGGACAACACCGCGCCCTATACCTGGGGGTGGGACACAAGGCAGGAACCGGACGGGGCGGGGTACGGACTGCAGGCCACCGCCTACGACGTCAACGGCAACGCGGCCTCGGATTCCCGCCTGGTGAGCATCAACAACGCCGTGCCCCCTCTTTCCAGGACCTGGTACCTGGCGGAGGGGACCACCGCTTGGGGGTTCGAGGAGTACGTTCTTATCCAGAACCCCAACCCCGAAGGCGTCCAGGCCACGGTGACCTTCATGAAGCCGGGCGGCGCCGTGCAGACCGAGGTCTTCCAGGTGGGCGCGGAATCCCGTTTCACCATCTTCGTCAACAACCTGGTCCCCGGAAGCGACGTCTCCACCCGGGTGGAGGCCACCCTGCCGGTGATCTGCGAGCGGGCCATGTACTGGAGAAACCGCTCCGGTGGCCATGACTGCATAGGCGTGACCTCTCCCTCCCGCACCTGGTACCTGGCGGAGGGGACCACCGCTTGGGGGTTCGAGGAGTATGTGCTCATCCAGAACCCCAACCCTGACTGGGCGGGCGTCACCCTGACCTTCATGAAGCCTGGCGGCGCCACCCAGAACCACTCCTTCTCCGTGCCCGGGGAATCCCGCCACACTGTGTATGTGAACGACCTGGTGGAGGAGAGCGACGTCTCCACCCGGGTTGAGGCCACCTTACCGGTGATCTGCGAGCGGGCCATGTACCGCTACGGAATGGACCTGGGACACGATACCGCCGGGACGCCTTCCACCTCCACCGAGTGGTACTTTGCCGAGGGGACCACAGCCTGGGGGTTCGACGAGTACCTGCTGGTGCAGAACCCCGGCTCCCAGCAGGCGGTGGTCAGTTTCCAGTTCATGCTCCCCGACGGCACCGTCCACCCCCATGGCGCGGTGGTTCCGCCCAGTTCGCGCTATACCCTACCCGTGGATTCCATTCCCGGCCTTGAGAACACCGACCTCTCAGTAAAGGTCACCTCCACCCGCCCGGTGATCTGCGAACGGGCCATGTACTGGCGTGGAGCATCCTCTTATGGGGGCCACGACACCATCGGCACCCCCCTGCCCTCAACCCGCTGGTACCTGGCGGAGGGGACCACCGCTTGGGGGTTCGAGGAGTACGTGCTGGTGCAGAACCCCAATCCCGCCCCGGCGACCGTCTCCTTCTCCTTCATGAAACCCGACGGCAGCACCCAGTTCCTCTCCTTCCAGCAGCCCGGCAACTCACGCTCCACCCTCTTCGTGAACGACGTGGTGAAGGAAAGCGACGTCTCCATTATGATCAGCGCTACCTTACCGGTGATCTGCGAGCGGGCCATGTACTGGAGAGGTCGCGACGGGGGACACGTCTCCATAGGCGTGCGTGGATATTGAGCGGGAATCCGGACCGAGTGGCGCGCCCCATTTCCCCAATGGTCACTTGACACGGAGGTGTTTAGACATTGGGTCGTACCGGGCGGGAAAAGGAAGGTCGCCCAGGTCTGGGCCGGGTTCAGAAAACGGGGGGCGAACCCGATAAACCCCATGAAGACAGAAACGCGAGAAGGCGCAGAGGGGCAAGCGCAAGGCCTTCCTCCGGGAAGAGATTGTTTGCAGGGAGACCGGCCCGGCGGGTAATCTGAAAGCGCAAGGCCCAGCATATGATCCTCCGAGACGAGGCGTGCGGAGGAAAGCCGGCCGGTGAACTCGAATTCTCCGGAAAAGCGCTCCGGCGTGGGAAGTGGACGGCGAAGGCATGGAGCTGAAGGATTATATAAGCGTGCTGGTAAACCGGCGGTGGATACTCCTGGGTACCCTGGGGGTCATCGTGGCCGCCACCCTCATCTTCACCTTCCTGCAGGCTCCGGTCTATGAATCGCGGGTGGAGATACTCAGCGAGGTCAGCTCGGCCAGCGAATCGGTGCTGGGGAGTTTTTTCACCTCCGCCCTCTTCGACCCCGACCGCTACATCCAGACGCAGACGGAGATCATTAAAACGGACACCATGGCCCAGGCCGTGGAGGCCCACCTGCAGCTCCTTTACGAGCAGCGGGCGCGGGAGAGGGAGGCCGGTGAAGACGTCTATATCCCGGAAAAGACCCCCGCCTCCCTCGAGCTGGCCTCCATGGTCAAGGTGGAACCGGTGCAGCGTACGAACATATTCGATATCACCGTGCGGAGCAACAACCCCCAACTCTCACGGGACATAGCCCAGGCCTACGCCGAGGAATACATCGCCAGCCGCCAGCTGGCGGCCATCCGCCAGATAAGCGAGGCGCGCAAAGAGGTCTGGAACCGCATCCAGGAGGTGGAGGAGCAGATCCGGGAGGTGGCGGAGCGGGCCAAGCAGTACACCGCTGGGAACCTTCCCGCCGAGCTCCAGGCGGAGGCCCAGCGCGGGGTAAACCTATGGGCAGCTCTCTACGAGAAATACATGACCCTGCGCATAGCCGAGTCTCTGGAACAGCGGGGCCTGGAGATCATCCAGCCGGCGCAGTTGGGTACCCGGACGTCCCCCCGGCCGATGCGCAACGGCGTGCTGGCCTTCTTCCTCGGCCTCATACTGGGAACCGGCCTGGCCTTCCTTGTGGATTACCTCGACGATACTCTGCGCTCGCGGGAGGATTTCGAGGAACACTACGGACTGCCCATCATCGGGGAGATACCCATGGTGTCACCCGAGGACCTCCCTCCCCGCCACATCGTCTACCAGGAAAGGCCCCGCCACCCGGCGGTGGAGGGGTACAGGACCCTGCGCACCAACCTCGATTTCCTGGACCTCCAGGGGGAGCGCAAGGCCATCCTCTTCACTTCCGCCGAACCCGAGGAGGGCAAGTCCACGGTGATGGTCAACCTGGGCGCAGCCCTGGTGGAGACGGGCAAGAGGGTCGTCCTGGTGGAAGCGGACCTCAGAAAACCGGTCCTGGACAAGTACTTCGACGTTCACCCGGAGAGGGGGTTGAGCGGTGTCCTGGCGGGAGGCATACCCCTGGAGGAAGCCCTATGTGAGGTGGGAGGCCGCGGTCTGCTCGTCCTCCCCTCCGGAGTCAAGCCACCCAACCCCGGGGAGCTGACCACCTCCGGAGCCATGAAGGATATCGTCTCCAGGCTGCGTGGGGAGGCCGACTACGTCCTCCTGGATTCCCCGCCGGTGCTGGTGGCCTCCGAATCCATAGCCCTGGCCGCCATGTGCGACGGGGTGATCCTCGTGGCCCGTTACGGGAGATCCAACCGCAACAGTGCTCGCCGCGCCGTCGAGCTCCTGCGTAAGGTGAACGCTCACCTGCTCGGCTTGGTCATCACCGGCATCGCTCCCGCCACACGCTACGGCTACTACCGTTATTACTATTACCAGCCCTCTAAGGAATGAGGAGCTATGGGCTGACGCCACACTAGCCTCGCTACGAATCACCCCTTTCGCCGTAGTGCCGCCGGCTCACTTATCATGGAGCTTCGTCCATGGATAAGCAGGGCGACCTCACACCTGCAACAGTCGCTTCGGCCATAGCTAACGACCCCCCCGCCAAGCGGGGAGGTCCGCCGGCGGCGGAACAAATTGAGCCCACGGTCGCCACAACACCTCGTTCGCCCACTATACGTAGGCTTGAAAAACGTTGGCAGCCACATTAGATGAGGCCTAAAGCCGCGCCAGAACCTACTGATTGATTTACTTCGAGGGGGGGAACGCGGGGTTAGGGCCCCGAGAGGACCTCCAGGGCCTCCACGTCGATGAAGGTGAAGTTGGCCGAGGGATTGCGCCTCCCCGTGCATACCAGCTTTATGGTATGCGCCCCAGGTCCCAGACCGGAGGCCTCGAACACCCTCTGTTTTACGAGGGTCTCGGTGGCGAAGAGGTCCACCACCGCGCGCAGCTCGCCGTCCACATAGACCTCCATGATCCCGTAATTCCAGTGCCGGGTGGAGATGACCGCCACCCCGTCCCCGGCGAAGGTGTAAGCCAGGTAGCTCCCCGCATATGGGGTGACCATAAGGGTTCCCCCGGTCACCTCTGCGTACCTCTCGAGGTACCAGGTGCCCACGTAGCTCATCCCGTCCGCCGTGCAGTCCACTGCCTTGGGGGGGAGCCCGTCCGGGGCGGGCTGACCGCGAAAGGTCATGTCCTCCAACCGCACCGGCCTCGCCACGGGGACCAGGGCGTTTATGGATTTAGGCTCCGCCACGGGGGCCACGGGTTCGGACTTCCTCCCCTCCCTGCCGTTCTGGTCCACGGGAGCCACCGCATAGCTGTTGAACATGGTGCCGTCATCATCGTGGTAGACGGTATCGGACACGATGGCCGCGTTCACGCGTTCGCCGCTATCCCCCTCCCCGCTGTAGCGGTAGATGTTGTACCCGATGACTCTCATGTCCCCTTCCTCCCCCTCCCAGGCGACAGTGGCTCCCTTGTCCACGCTCACCCTTACCTCCCGCGGCGGCGGGAGGTCGGGGTTGAGTATCAGCGCGCGGTCATCTTCGGAAAAGTCCGTTCCGCTGTCCTTGCCCGTCTCCCCCAGACGCAGAAGATAGAGGGATGCAGAAGCGAGCAAAAGCCCTCCCAGAATTGTGAGAAGGAACTTTATCCAGCGAGGTTCAAGCCTGAGTCTCAAAACACCCCACCACGTTCCGTCCAAGCTCTACGATCGTGTCTTGCGAGCCGATTAACTTGTCCCAAGGCCGTAAGACGGCCTTTTAAATTATACCCCGAGGATGGCTGGGCCGCCCATGACGGGCGGCCCTTCTTGTGGGCTACGTTTTTGCGTCCTGCTCTTTTCCGAAAAACCTGCCTTCTCGTCCTTAACTTCCTCGTCCGCGCTACAGCACCTCGAATGCATCCACGTTCACGAAGTAGAGGTTCGTCTCCGGATTGCCGGTGCCCAGGACCTCTATGGTCAGGGTGTGCTCTCCGTATACCAGGCCCGGGACGTCCATCGTCACCGAGCCGAACACCGGGTCGTAGCTGTAGAGGTTCACGGTGGTGATGTACTCACCGTCGATGTACATGGCCGCCGAACCGCATGTCCAGTACATGGCCGAGATCACCTTCACCTGCCGCCCCGTGAACTTGAAGTGCAACCTGTCTCCCGCGCTACCGGCCACCAGTATCCTGCCCCCGGAGGCCTCGGGGTATGCCTCGGAGACCCACAAGCCCTCCACCATCACCCCTGCGGCGTACTCCTCGAAATAGGAGGGTGCGGCGGGTGACGCCTCGGCCACCGCGTACCCGGATTCCGTGCCGAAGACGTTGACCGCGGTCACGGCGTAGACGTTACCCGCAACTCCGGTGGGGTGATAGAAGTGATTTTCCGTTACCGGTTGAGCGGTCAGCTTTTGATAGACACCCCCGCTCATCATGTAGACCATGTAGCCGATCACGTCCGATTCCGGGTTGGGCAGCCAATCCAGGCACACCCCCGGATCGATGGCCGCCGCCGTGAGGCCCTGCGGCGTCTGGGGTGGCAGGTTCTGGTAGGTCACAACCTCCACAGTGTTGGAAGGCGCACTCTCCTCCCCGCTCTTGGAGACCGCGGTCACCCAGTAGACGTAAGTCTTTCCGAGCTCCAGACCGAAATCCTGGTACTGCTCCTTCTTGGTGCTGTCTATGGGGGCCGGATCCCCCACCAGTTCCTCGCCTGCCACCACCCGGTAGATCCGGAACTCGCGCAAGAACTTGGGATGGTTGTTGCCATTCCATTTGAGCAGCACATAGGGCTTCTGCTGGGGCACGAAGGTCCCGGCGAGGTCGGTCGGCGGGTTGACCCCCGTTTCCGGTATGGGGATCTTATCCGGTGGTATGGCCTTCTGCGCTTCGCCTCCATCCACCGGCTTGGATTCCGCGTCGCCTTCCGAGGGCTGCGTTTTCACGCCCTCCTTCACCTTCGGGGAAACTGCAAGAGCAGAAGTCCCTTCGGGTATCGTCACCTCGGGAATCCTGGCGACTTCCCTGCCCGTAAGGGTCACCTTGTCGGCTACCGGTGCCGCCACACCGCTGACCTGCTGCCCGCGGGCGGCCGCCACCGGAACGCCCTCCCTGGCCGCCGGCCCGGTGAAAGCAAGGGAAAGGGAGGCGATGACAAGCAGGGCCGTGAGCGTGGCCCCCGCAAGCTGGTGTTTCCGGTAACCTTTCATCTTGGCTCGCTTTCCCTCGGGGTTCATCTTTTTCTGACTGTCCCTTCCGTCGATTCTTTCTCCGTTCCTCGCTTCAGAGAACGGCGAATAGTTTCTGGGACTTTCAAAAAATCCGGCCATCGGAGCAATATGCCCGTCAGCGGTGTGCTTGGGAGGTTGAACGGGAACCCCTTTCCTCAAGCGAATAAACGGCCTTTTTATGTTCGTTCAGGCTGCCTCGCGCCGCCTTTCACAGCGACCATGACGTATAGGGTTCATACCGAACTCATGTGCCCGTTATGTCCAGATAAAAAGCCTTATGGATGGCGGAAGGAGGGAGATGGCCATTACGCTGCGGGGCCAGGTACGGCGGAAAGGGGGTTCCATATCCTGAACACATATACCCGTTATGTTCGTAAAGACGCTTTGGTGGGCATATCTTCGGAGGGAGAGCGGGTATTTCCCGGCAAGATCAGCGGCAGCGAGCGGCGCCGGGTATGAAGAGGAACAGGGAATAGCAATTGGGCCAGATGTTCTGGCATCCGCCGAGGAAGAACCGGTTGATGCGCAGAACGGTCATGTCCGGTTTACGGTACTCTTTCCTCTTTCCGGCCTGCTTTTTCATGTTCCAAGACCTCAGACAAGACTCCGGTCATGATGTGTGTCTGCCGGCACCGCTCATGGTTCCTGGTTATCGGTGCTCCGTCCTCAAGGTAGGAAAGTGCTCTGCATAATGGACAGATGCTCAAATGCGGGCAGTCCTCGCAAGAAGAGGGGATCTCCTCATCGCTTTTCCTTATCATCCGTAGCACCGAAGAGTTCTCCCATACCGCGGCGAAGCCTTCCTCCGCTACGTTACCTACCACAAGGGGAAAGGCCACGCAAGGATATACGTCACCGTAGGGGTTGACGGCGAAGACGGTGCTTCCGCAGCCGCAATGGCGCCGTCCGGAGGCATCCCCTCCGGGTAGGCCGACAAGGCACCCTTCCATGGCGGGGCCGAGGAAAGAAGGGTCACCCTGTTCCCCGCCGGTGAGAGCCCGCCATCGTGTTAGCCAATACCCGCATTCCAGGCGGTAGAAATCCTCCAGACCGCGATCGTCGAGGCGGAGCCCCGTGGGGGCCGGGTCCCCGTCATTGCGCGGGAATATCAGTGGAGAGAAGACCACCTCCGCCTTCAGGTCCTCAGCGAGGGCGGCCAGGTCATTCATCTCCGGGAGGTTGAAGTTGCCCACCGTCACCTTGAGGATCACGGGGACTCCCGCTTCCCTGAGGAGGTTCAGGGACCTGAGCGTCGCAGCGAAGGAGCCCGGAACGCGGGTCAGGAAATCGTGAGTCCCGGGTCGGGCCCCGTAAAGGCTCACGTCCACCCTCACATTGGGCAGGCCCCGAAGGATGCGTACCATCTTCCCGTCAACCAGCACGGCGTTGGTCTGCACAGTCACCGCGAAGTCGAGTTCCACCGCCCGCTCCAGGAGCTCCGGCAGGTCGGGGCGCAGCAGGGGCTCCCCGCCGGTGAAGGAAAGGTGGAGGCACCCCAACCTCGACAGCTCTTCCAGGAGCCGGTCCCAGGCACGGGTATCCAGTTCCGCATGGCGCGGCGGCAACTGGTAGCAGTGGCGGCACGAGAGGTTGCAGCGGTGAGTCAGTTCCAGGCTTCCCGAATAAGGCACCCGCGAACGGTAGAGCCTGTCCGCGAATTCCCGGTCTTCCCGCCGCAGGACTTCCGTCCCCTCTCCTTTCGGTGTCCGCATTTCGTATCCTCTCCCTTGCCGGCCGCTTTCCACCATCTTAGATGAATTCTTCGACGTACTCCATGACATCGTCCTGCAGCCCGGCGCTCAATCTGCATATCGGGACCGCGGCGCACAAACTTGAAAATACTTCCAACAGCTTGCTTTCCTCATCCGGCATCTCCAGACGGGGCGCCTCGGCAGCGAGAAGCGACACGGCTTCTGCCGGAGCGCACGCGGCAACGCCCTTCTCCTCCCCAGGCCGGAGGACGAAAACCGCCCTGAGGGGCACGCCTCCGTAGGACACCGGGCCCCCTTCCCGGCCGGGCCAAGGGGTCCCGTAGAGCAGGAAACCTTCCTCCGAAGGCGACACGGCCACCAGATCGTCGCCCAGCACCCGGTTCCTGGGAAACCTCCGGGCAAGGGTGGTCTTGCCGGAACGGGTATGGCCGGTGAAGGCCAAGCCCCAGCCCTTCAGCTCGATGCCCGCCGCGTGGAGCATGGTCCCCCCTGTTTCCAGGAGGAGGGCCTGCAGAAAAGCGCGCAGGAAGGCCTGCAGGGCCTCCCTCACCCCCTCCTCCTCCTGGTCCACGCGCCAGGCCGTCCCCAGGTCGGGAAGCCCGAGGCGAGCCTCGCCCCTTCCGGGATGCATCGTCCCCAGGACCTCGCCGCGCCCCGCGCGTTTCACCATGGCCAGTCCTCCGTCGGGAAGGGCCCTCAATCCGAACTGCGGCGGCGTAAAACGTCTCAGGGGGTCAGCCTGGGCTACCTCGTCCTCCGCCAGCTCCACCCACGCCTTGGGTACGCCGTCGTGGAGGAAAGCGGCCAAATCCGGGGAGAGAAGGGGGGAGGGGTCTCCCACCCGCGATCTTATCCGCACCGTGATTCCCGCTACCCGGAGGGTCGCCTCCCACTCAGACAACTTCCGCGACCCCCTTCTCCAGCAGCCGGGAGGCGAAGTCCATCACGTCCCGGAGCGCCTCCTCTTTCTCCACCTCGAACTCAAGGGTCATGGCCTCGGCGATCTCCTCCAGGCTCCTCTCACCGTCCAGCCTGGACCACAGGTAAGATGCGGTGGGGTTGAGATGGAGGACCTCGTCGCTCCGCACGTTCACCAGCACGGCTTCGTCCTCAATCATCCTCCAGGCGATCCCTTTCACCCTCCTCAGCTTCCATCCCGGCTCGAGCATTCCTCCGGGCGATCCAATCTCAACCATCTACCAGCTCCTGGTAACCCTTGGCTTCTCCGTACACCACACGATCCCCCACGCATACCCAGCAATGGCCGCCCATTCCTTCCCCCTCTTTCCTCGCTCCAAAGGCAATCCTGGCCGGATGGCCCTCATGCCTCAGGAGGGCGGCGACGATGAGGGAGCGCACCAGGCAGGAGGGCCTCCTTCCCAATTTCTCGGAGAGGGCGAACCATTTTCCGGCGCACTCCAGAACGGCGCGCTCCCCCGCCCCCGCTCTCCCGGTCTCGATCCTCTCCAGCCTGCGGAGCTCGGCGGTAGGGGAGATACATGCCCTCGCCAGGCGATACGCGGCGAGGCCATGAAGGCGCGCCTTATATGCGAGGCTAATTGCCTTATTTTTCCATGTAGTAAGCGCGAGCTGCTCTTTCATGCTCTAAGTATAGCGCAGCCCCCACCACCACACCTTGAGCCTCATCCCGGGGCGTTTCCCGGGATTCACAGGAAGCCGTCGGTCCCTCGGGATCCGGACGCGGAAAGGGGCGTTAAAAGGCGGCGGTCGTGTCCAGGGCACCCCAAGCGACCTCCGCTCTCGTTCGCGGTCCGCTCTCATTACGTCGGGCGGGAACGATCCCTATCTCGCGGGCTGCCGATTCTCGGGCTCCCTTACAACAGGCCCTTGGCCCTGTGCGCGCACGGTCACTCACCGCCTCGGAGGCCTTACGGCCGTATGTAATCAAGCATGACTTACGCTTCTGCTGCCGCCAAAACCGCATCCTCACAATGCGCGATCCAGGGGAGGAGTTTCAGCATCTTTCCGGCAGGTGCCGTTAGAGTCTCCGGCAGTGGTGTATAAGCCAGAAATCCTATGACAAAGAAAAACCGCCGTTCCGTCCTTTTCTCGAGGTATCCGCAGGAGAGATTGGAGACACGATGGCCTACAGGGACACCGTGAACCTTCCGGAACTGCTGTGCCGGAGACTGGAGGAGGTGGACGCGGACTTGCCGAGGGAGATGATTATGCCGACGGCGCAGGTGCTCATGGACGCCGAGGTGACCTCCATCTGTGGTGCGGAGTACCGGGAGTGAGCGGATGAACGCACAACTCGTGGAATGACCACGTCCGGAAGGCCGCTCCTATATGGGTATAATGCCACTCAAGGCTATATAATTCTGGGTGAGGCTTCGGATGTCCGCGGTTGGCCACGGCGCCCGGGAACGGAAGGTGGTCCTAGGTAGGTGTGCGTAACGCCCGTTCATAAGAAGGGGACGCCAGGCCCCTCACCGCGTGGGTATGGTCACGGCGGGGATCGGTGTACGGCGCAAGCCGTATTCGCCCCATGGAGCAGGGAGGGGTGCTCCCTCCCGTGTCTCAAGCGTCTCGCGTCCGGATCCGGCAACACCAAAGGGCCCCCGAGACCTTAGAGGCGGCGACCGCGGAGCGCGGAATGCCGCGGAGAGGCTCACCCAGGGCTCGACAGAGGTTACACCGGGAGTAAGCGGAATGACGAGTAAAGGGAGGTAAGATCATGGGTTACGAAATCGTGCGCGGTTTTCCGTCCACCTCGAACAACGACTACCAGCTGAACGTCCCCACCATCCTCAGGCATGCGGCGCGTTCCTACGGCGAGGTGGAGATCGCCTCCCGCAACCTGGACGGGAGCGTGTTCCGCTATGATTACCGGGGATGCTACCGGCGGGTTTGCCGCCTGGCCAACGCCCTGCGGAAACTGGGGGTCGGCCCTGGGGACCGTGTGGGGGTCCTGGATTTCAACACCCACCGTTTCGCGGAGCTCTTCTACGCCATCTCCGGACTGGGAGCGGTGCTTCTGCAGATCAATCCTCGGGTGTCCACGGAGGACCGAGCCTACATAATCAACCACAGCGGGGCCAGGCTGATATGCGTCTCCGATTTGCTCATTCCGCTCATCGAACCCATCTCCCAGCAACTGAACACGGTGGAGGGATACCTGGTCATAACCGACCGCGCGGCGGATTCCCTGCAGACCCAACTCCAACCCCTCTACGCCTACGAGGAGCTCCTCCAGGGCGAGGGGGAGGATATCCAATGGCCCATGGTGGACGAAAAGGCGGCCTGCTCCGCTTGCTACACCACCGGAACCACCGGTAAGCCCAAAGGTGTCTATGTCTCCCACCGCGCCCTTTACCTCCATACCCTGGCCGTGGCCATCAACCTCAACCTCACCCGGCACGACGTGATGATGCAGATAACCCCCATGTTCCACGTTCTGGGCTGGGGGGCATTCATCACCGCGCCCCTGGTGGGCGCCAAGCTGGTCTTCCCGGGCATGTACACCCTGGAGATGGCCAACGTGCTGGTGGACATGCTGCTCGCGGAGAAAGTCACCGTGACCTGCGGCGCGCCGGCCATCTTCATGCCCATGCTGGAATACATCCGCAAGATGGACCCCAAGCCCGACCTCAAGGGCTGCCGCATGGTCTCCGGAGCCAGCGAACCGCCCCTGGCCATGATGAAGGAGTACTGGGAGCTGGGCAAGGCGGACGTCATCCACGCCTACGGGGCCACGGAGACCACGCCCCTGGTTTCCATAAACTTCCTGAAGGACTCCCTGCAGGACCTCTCCGAGGAGGAGAGGTGGGACCTCAAGAGGAAGCAGGGCATCCCGGTGGTGGGCATTGACGTCAAGCTGGTGGACGAGGAGGGCAATGAGCTGCCCTTCGACGGCAAGTCCGTCGGAGAGCTGTACATAAGAGGGCCCTGGGTGACCTGTTCCTACCATGAGGACCCGCGCAGCGCGGAGGCCTTCACCGAGGACGGCTACTGGAAGAGCGGCGACGCGGCGGTCATCGACCCCAACTGCTACATCAAGATCGTCGACCGCTTCAAGGACCTGGTGAAGAGCGGCGGCGAGTGGATCTCCACCGTGGACCTGGAGAACGCCATCATGGCTCACCCCGCCGTCCTGGAGGCGGGGGTCATCGGGATACCCCATCCGGAATGGGAGGAGAGGCCTCTGGCCCTGGTGGTACTGCGGGAGGAACACAAGGGAAAGGTCTCCAAGGAGGACATCCTCGACTTCATAGCCCCCAAGTTCGCCAAGTGGCAGCTTCCCGACGAGATCCTCTTCGTGGAAGAGATTCCCAAGACCTCGGTGGGGAAGATCGCCAAGAGAGTGGCCAGGGAGCAGTTCGGGGATTTCTACATGAAGAAGTAGGGAGATCGGCGATCTCCGGCGGACGGGCACTCGCCTTCCGGACGGCCTCCGAACGGCACGGCTTTGACGACACCCAGGTTGCCGCATCCGGACCATACGCCGCGTCGTCTAGCCGGAGAACACCGCGACCCGCCAACGGGAAGGCACGAACGGTGCGCGGGGAGGTCGGCAGATGCGACTCTCTTCCAACGGTGCGGGGGCGAATCCTCGGGCAGGGGACGACTTCCCGGGAACGAACGGGCGGGAAACGGCTGTGTCTCCGCCGCCGGGTTTGCCCGACGAACCGGGCACGTAAAAGGTGTCGCATTGTTCAAGCGGGCGTTCCCGCGCCCGGGTCGATCCAGGAGACGACCTTGCCTTCCGGGAGCGACAAACAGGCCGAACGGGACGAGCTCTCGACGTGCGTCTCCGAGTACATGCCGTGCCGACCGACATGGAAGGCGAAGGGTCCCTGGAAACGGGGTGAGTAAGCCGGCCATGGCCCGCAATCCGGAGGGGCACCCGACCCGGAAGGCGCAGAGGTATTCCGGAGGTCTAGAAAGGTTGGAGCAAGAAACGATGCCCTTCCTTTCGGTGGGCACTTCCGGATCCAAAAATATCGGAGAGGCCTTTGCGGTAAAACATGGGTATCGAGTGTTTGCAGGCGATGATCGCTATACTCCGGTCCGAGGTGAAAGGCGCCACTCCGGGCACATGTAGGGAAGAACTTGGAGCAAGGTGAAGCACGGTTAAGTTGAGGTTCTCCATGTGAGTCGTTTGGGGTTCTCCCGCACGAACGATATAGGCGATGCCGACGGCTTTCTCCTGGCCGCCGTCTCCTACCGGTTCGGCGATGTTGGGGATGCCCGCAGCCTCTCCCGCCTCTCAAGCCGTCTGGGCCCGGGAGACGAGGAGAGGCTGAGCGGGCATGCCCGCTATCACGAGCTTCTTCCGCTACTCCACCTGGTGGCCGCGGACTGCGCCTCCCTCGGCCATGCCCTGGGCCTCCCATCCTCCACCTTGCGTCTCTGGGAGGAGGAATACCGGCGGGAAACGGTACGCTCCTCCTTGGTTATCCACGGCGCCAGAGCGGCGCTTACCGCCCTGTCCGAGTCCGGGATAAGGGCGATCCCTCTCAAAGGCGTCTACCTTTCCGCGCGCTACTACCGGAAGCCCGGCGCCAGGCCCTTCCGGGACTTCGACCTGCTGGTGAGGGAGGAAGACCTCCGCGGGCTGCACTCCGCCCTGTGCGGGGCCGGTTTCCGGCCCCTGGAGGGCAGGCCCACCTTCGTCCCCGCCCCCGCCTGTACCGTGTACTCCCTGGTCCTGGAGGATGGGATCACCGCTGTGGAGGTGGACGTGCACGTGGGCATGCACTGGCCGGCCGAATACGAGAGGCGCACGCGGTTCCGTGTGTCCGACATCTGGAGGGATGCGCGAGGGGAGAGTTGGGAAGGAATCCCCATCCTGGCCATGCGGCCCGAGCACCTTCTTATCGTCACCCTGCTGGACCTGGCCGTCAACCACCGCTATGCCCGCCTCATCAAGTTCCGGGATCTTCTGGAAATAATTGACAGGATGGATATAGACTGGGAGGAGGTCTCCCGATGCGCAAGGCGCTGGGAGGTGGCCAGCCAGGTGGGGCCGGGCCTGCTCTACCTCCGCCACCTGGAACCGGCGAACCGCGTCCCCGCCTCGGTGGTCGGGGAGCTCACCCCGGGGTACCTCGCGGGGAAGCTCTTCATCCGCTCCCTTCCCCCATGGAATCTCCCCGCTCACCGCTCACGTTCCTTTTCCCCCGCCAACTTTCTCTTTTTCCTGCTCGCCGACCGGCCCGGGGAGCGTCTCCGCGGCCTGGCATATATTCCCGGACACATCAGGCGAGGCCTCAGGCGCTTCTGACCCTCTTCGCCGACCCGCTCCTCATCCACGCCGGAAGGAGAACCTCCGCGGGATTCGGTCCCGTTCCCGGGCACCCCTTCTTGGGCTCAGGCGCATGGGCGACTTCAAGAGCGCAAGAACGGCGCGCAGAGCCGCATGTCGTTTCCTGCGCGAGGGCGTTGGATCTTGCTCCGCTTTCAGAGCACGGGGATGCCGATGGAGCAGTGGGAGCCCTGCTTGTTGTCCGCCGTCCACATGTACATGGCCCGCTCGGAGAGGATGCCCGCCTCGTCGAGTGACTCCACCACCGCGGCCAGGTCCTGGAACGGAGCCAGGTCGTTGGGATGCACGTTGAAGCGGCTCTGCGGAAGCATGACGAAGGTCTGCTGGGCCACCGGCCCCGAGGGCCCCAGGAGGGTGACCCTGACGGGGACCTCCGCATCGTTGGGGTTCTGGACCAGGATCCACTCGTCGAAACCGGGGCGGGTACAACCTTCCGGCAGGTACCACAACCTCTCGGCGCGGAAGGAACCGAGGGAATCGTGGGCTCCCCGCTTCCCGTCCGGGGTGTTCATGTACATGGCCCGCTCGGCCAGTATCCCCGCCCCGTCCAGGGAGACGACGGTCACCGAGACGTCGTTGCCGGGAACGACCTCGTTCACGTGCACCGTGGCTCGCGACTGAGGGTTCATGCCCATCTCGCGCACCGCACCTATTCCCGAGGGCGTCAAGAAGAGGACGCGCACCCAGGTGCCCGTCTCATTGGGGTTCATTATCAGCACCCACTCATCGAACCCGGGACGCGTGCATCCCTCAGGCAGATACCACTCCGGCGCGGGCGTGGAGGAGCCGATGGAGTCGTGGGCTCCCCGCTTCCCGTCCGGGGTGTTCATGTACATGGCCCTCTCGGCGAAGACCGGCAGAGGGACGCCGCCCTCCCGGGTGAGGCACTCCACGCGGGTGGAGAACTCCGTGGCCGGCACGTGATCGTTGGCGTGAACGGTGTAGCGGCTGCGGGGAGCCACCTTTGCCTCCAGCGACTTGGCTATCCCTCCCTGGGTGTGAAAGGAGACCTTCACCGTCACCTCCACGTCGTTCGGGTTCTGGACGAGCACCCACTGGTCGAAGCCGAAATAGGTGGCCCCTTCCGGCAGATACCACAGGTGGCTGGGGGTCATGATGCCTATGGAGTCGTGGGCTCCCCACTTGCCGTCCACCGTACCGTACATGTACATGGCCCTCTCGGCCATGATGTCCCCCCCGTCCATCGCGGTGACCATGGTGGAGACCTCTTGCCCCGGCGTCCAGTCGTTGACGTGGACGTTGATTCGTGAACCCGGCATCGCCGTGAAGAGGGGGCCCTCCACCTCTCCCTGAGCGGTCTGAAAGAGCACCCTGACCTGCACCCCTTCCTGGCTGGGATTCATGATCAGTATCCATTCGTCGAATCCCTGTCCCGTATACCCCTCCGGCAGGAACCAGGAATAGGTCTGGAACTCGTAGACCACGCAGTCCCCCGCCTCGTTGTACCAGGCCACGTTGTAGACCTCCATCCCGGAGACCTTGTACAGGCCGGTGAGGTCGTAAGAGAAGAAGCCTTGGGAATCGCTGGCCGTCTCCACGGTCACGGGTTGTCCGTAGATGTCCATGGTGATGCGGATCTCCCTACCGGGAGGCGCCTTACCCTTCACCAGGTCGGTGAAGGGGTCCGCGGATGCCGAGACATCCCCAACGGTCACGGAGCGTGACCCGCCCAGGTCGGCGCTCACCTTATCCCCGGGGAGTATGTCGTGGTCCAAGAACCAGGCGTCGAAAAACCCGAGCCGGGAAACTCCCACCGTGCGAGAGGCCGTGCCGGCCTCCACGGTGACCGTGGACCCGGGGAGGTAAAAGCCCATCACCTCGTCGTACTGCGGGTAGACAACCAGCGCGGGACCGGTCCGTGCCACCTCCATGACCGTGTTCCCCGCCGCGTCGCTGGAGAAGACATAGGCCACGTCCCCGTCCCGGATGTCCAGGCCGGTGAACGAGGCCTGGTAGGTGCCGCCGGTGGCGGCTGCTGTGCTTTTCGCCGCTCCGGGAGGCACGTCCTCGTAGTACAGTGAGGGGGTCTTTATGTACACATCGACCTGGTTCCCCGCCGCCGCGGTCCCGTACACCCGATCCTCCGCCGTATCGGCAACCGCGGTGAGCAAGCATTCCACCTCCACGGGCAGCCCTCCCGCCAGGTCGGTGACCCTCACGCGGTCTCCGGAGCTTATCTCCGTGCCCAGGGTCCCGAAATCCACGGAGAACCATCCTCCCGGGGTGGTGGTGGTCTCCAGGGTCCACGTCTGTGGTTCCCGGATGAGCTCCACCCGCACTCCGGAGCCGGGATGGGTGGTCTTGCCTTCCACGGTGTCCTGAGGAAGGGAGACCAGGAGTCCCGATTGCACCTCGGCGGCTAAAAACGGCCCCTCCCCTCGGCCGGTATCCGGCCACTCTCCATCAAAAACCTCACCTTCGCCGCCGCCCGGACGTCGGTATCCAGGTCCTTCCAGGCGTTTGTGGGCCGCCTGCGGACTGGATGGAAGCCTTCCCAACGGATCCACTGGGAAGTCGGGGGGGACCCCCTCGCGGGCAGCACTCCGGGTTCCGGCGGGAAGTACGACGAGCGTCAGGCACAGGGCCGCCGTCCAGGCCACCGCTGCCAGGCTACGCAGGTGACGCCCGGAGTTGGTGCAGGCCATGATGCGCATTCCCCTTCTTCTGGAAGTTCTTTCCATCTTCCTCGATTACCGTCCCCCTCTCCCCTTCTGCCGGGCGCCCGATTCCCTGACCTCTTTACGCGCTCTTCCCTCCACGGGCTCATCCCCCGCAAGGCCAGGCCCAGGGACTTTTGCGAAACTTCCTTCGCCGCCACGGCGGTACACGCTCTCCAAGGCCAGGCGGACCCGCATTCCCTCCCCCCGGCAAGCACTGCCTTCCTCTCTCCTCCGGATACCGTGAAGGAGAGTCGGCCCTGCTTCTCTCTCCCTGACACCTTGAAAGGGACCCGGTTCTCTCACGCCCCTTCGGGCACTTGCCGGGAGGGTCGGTAACACTTCTCCTCCTCCGGACGACGTCAAGGGGGGTTGGTGATAAAGGTGATGTGCCATATCCCGTAGTCGCGCCGGAGGCGCATCTCCGATGGGACCACCCTTCCCCCCACCCCAGCCACCACCCCGGTGAGCACCGACTCGTTCTCGGAAGGGCGGGAAACTGAGTACACGGCCAGGTAATCCAGCCTTCCTTCCGCCACCTTGGTCAGGAAGGGCTGCAGCTCGGCTATCTCCCGGGCCAGGTCCTCCTCGAAGCTGGAGGGGACCCGGTAATCGGTCCCTCCTCCCAGATCCCCCCTGAGCTGGTTCACCGCCGCTATCCTCCACATCCCGTCCTCGAACCTCATGACCATGGTCCCGTTGCTGGTCCCGCCGTCCGTGGTGGAGAGGGTGAAATAGACGTAGGAGGTGTTGGGGTCCCCCACCGGCCGCACGTCCGTGCTCACCACGTCCAGGCGGGTCACCCTTCCCTCGGCCACCGCGCGCAGGAAGTTCTGGTGTCTCTGGGTCTCGGTGACATATCTCTGCCCCGGTGAGGTGTAGGAGAAATCCTCGCCCGTGCGGCTGTCCGCCGACTGGGCTCCCTCCGCGGGAGCCTCTGCCGCATCCGCGCTTTCCGACGCGCTCGGGGAGACTTCCCCCTCCGGCGCCAGTGTCTCCTGGAGGCGCTCCTGAAAGCTCCCTTGGGACTCGGAGGAGGGCTCGGCTTCCGGGGTCTTATCCTCTTCCGCCAGCCTCCAGGAGGCCACCGCCGCGCCCCCCGCCAGCAGGGCGACCACCAGGACCAGAATCGCCGCTTTCTTCCACATCACCGCTCTCCACCCGGAAAAGGTGACTTCCCGCTCCCC
Source organism: Candidatus Solincola tengchongensis (assembly GCF_015711935.1). Lineage (NCBI taxonomy): Bacteria > Bacillati > Actinomycetota > Candidatus Geothermincolia > Candidatus Geothermincolales > Candidatus Geothermincolaceae > Candidatus Solincola > Candidatus Solincola tengchongensis. The sequence continues at coordinate 34,438 of NZ_JACVJJ010000015.1, read as the reverse complement.
GCCAATATAGCATGGCGAGCGGGATTTTCTTATGACCATTATCGGCTGGTCCCGTCAGGGGCTGAAACGTAGCATGGGAGGAGCGTGAAGCGATGCAAGCTCCAATACGCCCATTGCCGCTCTCATATGGGTGAACCGAAAACCGCCCTTTGGCATGGCCTCCTGCGGATCGCCCGTCGTCCACGTACGGTCCTTCAGAGGGCTTTTTCCTCCGAGAGCTCCATCATGCGCCTCATCTCCCGCTCCAGGAGCGGGGGGAGTCCCTCTATCTTCACGTTCAGGAAGCCGCGGACGATGGTGGAGACGGCCTCCTCCTCGCTCAACCCCCGGGCCATGAGGTATTCCACTTCCTCCTGGGCGATCTTCCCCACCGCGGCCTCATGGGACATGTCCACGTCCTCCGCCCTGCCCTCCAGTTCGGGAACGGCGTGAATCACCCCCCGCTCGTCGAGGATGAGGCCCCGGCACTCCAGGTGGGCCCTCACGCCTCCCACCTCCCCGCGGATGTGTCCCCTCGCCGCTATGTAACCTCCCTTGGTGATGGCCCTGGACACGATCTCCGCGCTGCAGCGGGGAGCGCTCAGGATGACCCGGGAGCCCACGTCCATCTCGCTCCCCGGCTGAGCCACCAGGATGGAGTGGAAGCGGGCCGTCGCCCCCTCTCCCACCAGCCTCGCCGTGGGATAGAGCTGCAGTGAGCGGACGGGCTCCATGACCACGTAATTGGACATGAAGAGCCCGCCTTCCTCCACCACTATCCCGCTGCGGGGCCGGACGTCCATGCCCTCCGCCCAGTTATGCACCATGGTGAAGGTTATCCTGGCGCCCTTCTTCACGTAGAACTCCGAGACGCCCAGGTGCAGCCCGGCCTGGATGCGGTGCTCGCTGGCGCACCCGGTGATGATGTGCAGCTCCGAGCCCTCCTCGGCGATGATGATGTTGTGCACCCTCTGCACGAAGCGGGGCTCCCGGATGTACAGGCAGGCCTGCAGGGGATAGATGGTCCGCGATCCGGGGAGGGCGCGCATGAAGTAGCCCTCATAGGGCCCCATCTCCACCGCCGCCGTGTACTTGTCGGAGTCCACGGCCACGGCCTTCCAGTAATAGCCCCAAAGCCAGTCATATTTTTCCAGGGCTTCCCGGGTACTCAGTATCTCCAGCCCCTTCTCCAGGGCCTTGCGATGCACCACCGAGCCGTCTATCTGCACGAAGGAACCCGACCGCTGGCGGCCGCCCTTCACTACCCCGGCTCGCGCCAGTTCCTCCTCGCCGAGCTCCTCAAGCTGCTCCAGGGAATCTACGTAGGAACGTTCGGGGGCCTCGTCGATGTAGGCCGCGAGGTCGAGGTCGCTCCCGTAGGGAGCGGGTTTGTCCGCCGCCGCCCTGGCCCTCTCCTCGATCTCCCTCAACGTGTGCATCGCGCGCACTCCTCGAACCCGTAGCGCCGTATCCCTTCCAGCTGTTCCCTCGGGTTGCCGGAACAGACGATGGCCCCGTCGCAGAGCACGTGCCCCACGTCAGCCTCCACGTAATCCAGGATGTACCCGGTATGGGTAATGATCAGGCCGCAGCGGGTGCGGCGGCGGCGGAGGTCCTTCTGCAGCAGCTTGCGTATGGCCCTGCCCACCAGCTGAAGGTTCTCCATGTCCACCCCGGATTCCGGCTCGTCCAGGAGCACGACCCGGGGGTCCTGGGCCAGGAGCTGCAGGAGCTCGGAGCGCTTTATCTCCCCTCCGGAGAAGCCGTGGTTCACGTCGCGGGAGAGGAAATCGCCCAGGTTGAGGTCCGCCGCCAGCCCCTCCACGTCCACGCTGTCCCGCGAACAGAGGGCCACTATCTGGGCCAGCGAAACCCCCCTGACCGTGGGCGGCCGCTGGAACATGATGCCGATCCCCCGCCTGGCCCTCTCGTTTGGCGGTAAGCCGGTTATGTCCTCCTCTCCCAGGAATATCCTGCCCCGGGTCACCCGATAGCGGGGGAAACCCATGACCGCCATGAGCAGGGTGGTCTTGCCCGAGCCGTTAGGCCCGAAGAGCACGTGGGTCTCGCCGCATTTGATCTCCAGGTTGACCCCGTGAAGGATCCGCCTTCCCTCCACCTCCACGTGAAGGTCCTCCACCCTGAGGACGGTCTCCTTATCCTCCCTTGCCTCCTCCAAGTCGCCACCTCCCAATCCAAGACGCATGGTGTCCATTGTGTGGAGGCTCCCGAGTCTTCCTCCAGGTCTTTGCCGCGACACCTGCTGCCCGTATTCCCCGATCCCTCTTCGTCCCTCACACTCGGCTCGAAAGTGCCTTCGTCACCATTTTACTCCCGGCGCACAAGCGCCTGAGAAATCCCTTCCGCCACCGGAGAGACCCTGCCCATGCACCCCGACGTCTCCGCTCTTCAAGGGGTGGCTCAAGAAATCGCCGCCGCTTCCCTAGAGCCACCGAGGAAAAGGCTCCCATTCGGAGGCTTGAAACACCCAACCGGGGCTCCCCTCTTCGTCTAGAAGGGAAAATCCCATCTCCCTCAACACTGAACCACGAGGAGAGTCGGGCCTTCATGAATCGGAAGGAACGCGGGGATACGACCTGGATAACGATCTCGCTTCCAGGAATACCCACTGGGCACACGGTGCACGTCCCGCCCTACCGGCGCGGCTGCATTGAGCGCCACCCGCCCTCCTTGCCTCTCCCCGGATCACGGGAAAGGCCCGTGAAAACCGGACCGGGGCGGGTTCAGCCCCCGCTACCCGTGGCCTTCATCCCGGCCTTGAGAAGCTCCTGGACGTGCTTCTGCACCTGGGGGAACTGCGGGTGGTTGTTGCAGGTCAGGAAGGGGCAATCCCGGCATTCCCCCCGCGGAAACAGGTTACACAAGATAACCTCTCCCTCCCTCGGCCGCCTTCTATCCCAACATTCCACGCCGCGAACCGCATTCCTTCCCGCGCCGCGAACCCCGTGCCTACGCGGTCCGACATCATGCGGAATGCGCCCTCGCGAAACCCTGGCCTGCGGAAGCGTTCCGCATCCCCCTTTCTTCCCCAATCCTCCGTGCCTTTTTCCACGCCTTCTTGCCCGCATTAAGAGGATAATCGGTGGGGGTGACATCGGTGCTGCCCTTCTTACCCCGGAAAAGGAACGCCGACATGACCCCCTGAGGCCCGGAACGGATGCCGCTGGAGAGTGTGTCATCAATGGCAACCCCGCTCCTACCGCCGCTCAACCCTGTGAGCACCGCACCACTATCGCTTCCTCTCCGGTCGATCGGTTCCCGGACGCAACCGGATAACGGGAAAGCCCGGCAGTGGAGAGCTGCCGGGCTTCGTTGATCCCCCGCGATCCACGGCTCGATGAGGGCCTCTTTCCTTCCCCTCAATCCTGGATGCCGGCCAGGAACTTGGCGATTTGCTTCTTCTCCTCGATGTTATAGGTCCCCAGGATGGCGATGTCCTCCATGATCGGCGAACCGCCCCCGTGCACCCCGGCGTACTGCATGACCCCGGCCATGGAGGAGCAGGAGAGGTCGCTTATCCAGGCGAAGCACTTGTAGATGTTCTCCGGGCTCACGCCGTCCTTGCGGGCCAGGTATTTCTTGACCAGCTCCCCCACCTCCGGGCTGGCGAACTCCTCGCTGTAGGGGAGGGTGGCCGGGAGCCCGCCCGCCACCTCGGCCAGGATGTCGTATTCGTGGTAGAGGTTCACTCCGGCGTGTTTGCGGGCCACGTTGCAGAACACCACATCCGGTATCTGGGTCCCGGAGGGGGCCTTGGAGGACTTCACCGCCGCCGCGATGCCGCACCCGTAGACCAGCTCGGCCACGCTGATGAGCTCGGCCAGGTTGTGGCGCACGTGGGGCTCGCGCTCAATGCCGTTGTATTCGGCCACCAGCGCCGTGGTTCCCATGATGACGTCGGACATGGCCGGCTTGCAGCCGGTGTAGGAATGGCGGTGGTAGAGGGCGAAGAGCAGGGCCAGCTGCCCGCCGAACTCCGTCTCCCCGCATAAAAATACCCTTTCCCAGGGCACGAAGACGTCGTCGAAGATGGTCAGGGACTCGATCTCCCCCTTGCCTGAGAGGGGTGAGGCCACCTCCGGCACGCGGTCGCGGTAGCGCGCCCCACGGCACACCAGCTTGACCCCCGGCCAGTCCCCGGGAACGGCGAAGGCCACCGCCCAAGGCCCCTCCTCGGGGGTCAGGAAGCGGGTAGGGATGGCGATTATCTCGTGGGCCAGGGGGGCGAAGGAGTTATGGGCCTTGGCGCCCCGCACCACGATGCCGTCCTTCCTCTTCTCGATGACCCGCAGGTAGAGGTCGGGGTCGGTCTGCTCGTGGGGGCGGCGCTTGCGGTGCCCCTTGACGTCCGACTGGGCGCAGCAACCCACTATGTCGTTGGCCTGCCAGTATTTCAGGTATTCCAGCCACCGCTGGTGGTACTCCGTGCCGTGCACCTGATCGCACTGGTAGGTGATCACCGATAGGGCGTTCATAGCGTCAATGCCCATGCAGCGGGCGATGCACCCGCCCACCATGCGCGCCGCCACCCGGGTCATCTCCTGCTTGGCCAGGAGGTCCTGCTCGTTCTGGTGGATGTGGCAGAAGCGGTTGATGGTCTCCCCGGTGAGGTGAGACTTGGCGGTCGTCAGGTGCTGCAGTTCCTTGTTATGCGCCAGCTCGCATGTCAGCTCGAGGATCTCCGTGCCCGGGAGGTTCTCCCGGCCCAAGACTTCCCCGCTCATATAGATGTTCGGCCTCATGGACTTCAGGCTCTCCCGATATTCGGCCCCGGTACGGATCATCTTCATCCCCTCCCAAGTCGTGGTTTGCCGATTGCCTTTTCAATATAGACCAACTATAATAATCATGTCAATTTCATAATTAATATTTAAATTGGGGTTAATCAATGGGGAATGATTTTAAAAGCCGCGATAAATTCACAACCATCATAGACGCTGCCCTCAAGGTCTTCGGCGAAAAGGGCTATTATAACGCCACCATCTCCGAGATCGCCCGCGCCGCCGGCGTCTCCGAGGCCACCATCTACGAGTACTTCGGGAGCAAGGAGGACCTCCTCTTCGCCATTCCCGGCGAGATAACCCGGCAGGCGGTGGACTTCCTGGAGGGTATGGCACCCTTCATCAGGGGAGCGGCCAACAAGATCCGGGCCATCGTCTACGGCTATTACCGGCTGTACAAGGAAAACCCCTATTATTCTTCCCTGGTGCTCCTGAACCTCAAACACAACCGCAAGTTCATGGATGCCGAGGGCTATCAGGCGGTGAAGAAAGCCGCCGCCATCCTCCTGGAGGCCATCAAGGAGGGGATGGAGTCCGGCGAATTCCGTAAGGACATCGACCCTTACCTGGTGCGCTCCATCCTCCTGGGGACCATCGAGCATATCTTCTTCCGCTGGCACCTCAAGGAAAGGAGGGAGGAACTCCCTGATTTCGTGGACCCTCTCATGGAAATCCTTACCAGAGGAATCGGAAAGCCCCCCGAGCCCCGGACCTATCAGATAAACATCTCCATTCCCTCCGAAGGCGCCTCCGGAACGCCGCCGGCGGGCTGAAGCCCAGGCCGCGGAGCCTGCGCTACACCCAGAGGACCCGACGGGGGAAGATGCAGTCCAAAAGTGCTTCCTTCTCCGGGCCGGGAATCCACCCGGATACTCATGCCCAGCATCTCGGCGGTCAGGCGTACGATGTACAGACCGAGCCCTATGCCCTCCTTGTGTTTGTCCGTCTCCTCCAGACGGGTGAAGGGCTCGAACATCCCCTCCACCACCTCCGGCGGTATCCCCTCGCCGTGATCTTTCACCGTTATCCACGTCCCACCCTTTCCGCTTCCCCCACTCAATACCACCGGGGTACCGGGTTCGCTGTAGCGCAGGGCGTTCTCCAAAAGATGCCTCAGGCACAGCAACAATAGGCGGCGATCGACGTAGATTTCCTTGTCGCCCTCCTCGAGCATTACGCGCACGCGGCTTTCCCCCCTCTCCTCCAGACTGCGCACGGCATCCTCGAAGATGTCCGAAAGCGCATGTCGCGCGGGAGAGGGGCTCACTTTTCCGCTTTTCAAGAGCGAAACGATGTAAAACTCGTCCACCAGCCTCACCAGGCGGCGGCAGGCCTGCAGCATGTAGTCAAGGAAATCCTTTTTCTCCTCGTCTTTCAGGTCGTCGAACCTCTCCGCCAAGAAACCGGCGAACCCCTGGAGAACGGTCAGAGGTGTGCGGAACTCGTGAGAAGTGAGATTGATGATGTCCGTCTTGAAGCGATCCGATTCCTCCAGCAGGTCTCTGGCCCGGGTGAGCTCCTCCACCTTGGAGATCAGCCTGAAGGAGAGCAGGTAATGTTCGACGAACAGGCCTATCCTTCTTGCAAAATCTTCCAAGAACTTCAAATCCAGAGGGTCCAAAGCCAGTCGGTTGGGTTTCTCTCCCACCAGAAGCGTCCCCTGGACGCCGCCCGGACCCCATAAGGGAATGGCGGCCACCATCCCTGTCGAGGCCAGTTCCGCCCTCGCCGCCCGCTCCCTGGAATCCTCCGTTGCGGAGCCCCTGTCCTCGAAGAGGATGGTCTCCTCGCGCAGCCCGTAAAGCGGTGAGTTGTCCCGGGCGACCTCCACGAAACCCTTTGGGCCGTCACCTTCCCAGCGGGCTCCCATGAGCCACGTCCCTCTCCCCTCGGTCACGGTATCGGGGACAACGGCCGTCAGCTCTCGAAGCCCAAGCCTCCTGCAGACCAACACCGCGGCCTCCGCCACACCCCGGCGGACGTCCTCCTGTTGCATGATTGTCTCCGAGGAACGGTGCAGAAGCTCCACCTCGTCATAAAGCCCGGCGAAGAAAAGGCGGGAGGCCAGGCGCCCAGACCAGCGCAGGACCGCCGGGGTGAGGGTCACGGCCAGGGCCAGGATGGAGGCCGACAATGCCGCATATACTCGTGAGTCGTACCTCCAGAGGGAACTGAAGGCCAAGTATAAGGAAAGGAGCGGCAAGCCGAAGATGAGGATGGCCACGAGGTAGGTGAAGGAGTAGCGAACCGCTAGGCGCACGTCCAATAGCCTATGTTTGAGGAGTGCATATGCGGTGCATCCCAGGGGCAGGACGGACAGATAATAGGCGTAGATGGTGGTGACGTCCCTCTCCATGAGGCCCGGGAGCACCAGCGCCAGGAGGATGGCCAGAGGTATATAGACCCCGAAGCCGGCCAGGATGTAGGTGACGCGGGCGCGGTCGGTCCCCCGGCTGCGGCGGCGCTTCATCTCCAGACAGAGGAGGGCCCCACCTCCCAGAACCGCTTCCGTAAACACGAAGACCGCGTACAGAGGACCGTTCTTCTGAGTGTAGACGCCGGCATGATATGTAGCTCTACGCAGGGTGAGGCCGGTGAGGTTGAGAAGGGCCAGGGACAGGATGGCCGCCGCCATAATCCGTATGGTTCTTTTTTCCGGCCGGCCGTCCCTCAGAAAACCCAAGGCGAAAAGGAATAGGAAACCGGTGGCCAGCACCACCAGGAAATAGCATATCCGGTACATCCTGGTGACGAAATAGGGACTGGGGTCCACCAGAAGAAGGTGACAGAAGGAACAGGCGATCCACGCGCCGAAGAAAAGGAACGCCGTCGCCAGCGTTCGGTTGAGGAAAGCATCCGGGCGGGCCCGGTAAACGGTAAGGGAAAGGAAAAGGCTGAAGGTGGAGGCAAGGACCGCGAACACGATCTCCACCATCTCATCTACCCCTACGCACTTCGGCGGCCTTGAACCCTCCCCGCTCGGGGACGCTCAAAGGCCCGGGGCCATGAGTAATGGGCACCCATTCCCTTTAAGGTCACTCCTGTTTCCGCTCTATTCCCCTGCAACCTTAAATGAAAGTCTTTGGCTTCCTTGCCGAAGGATGGCCGAGGCTCGATTCTTCTCAAGTTCCAAGGATGTTTCCCGCAAAGACCCGTTTTTCGCCATAAAAGAGTTGGTATGTGCTCCGGGAAGGCGCAGGGGGAAGGTGCGAAGAATATTATTCAGGACGAGGCGGTCAAACCGGAGGGTGACCCTCTCCGGCGGAGTTCATCCGTGCTCGCGAGAAGGCCGGCGGCAATGCTCGAGGCACGCCGCGTGGCGTGGGGGTAAAGGCGGCGAGGGGCAAGGGGTATCCACCGTCGTGCTGCCACGGGCTGGAAGAACCGGCTAGCGGCTGGGGAGGTCGAGGAGCGCCGGAGGATAAAGAGGTCGGAGGTGCGCCCCTTGAAAAGGACTAAAAGGGCAGCGGGCGGTCCCACCCGTCGTCAGGCACTCCATCCCCTTTTTGCCCCGCGCTGCCGGCTCGGTAAAAGCGACACGCGGTACCGCGGATTCTGGAACCTTCTACCAGTCGCGGGCCTGATACTCCTTGCATCAAGCTTGCCCTGCCTGGGCCAGGATGTGGTCTCCGTCACCCCCACCCACGTATCTCTGAGCCTTGCCCCGGGCGAGGCGGCTTCCGTGAAGGTGAGCGTGATCAACCAGGGGAGCAACCGACTTCTTCTGCAGCCCAGCGTACTGGAGGTCTTGTCCGGAGAGGGGGATTCGACGGTTCTGAAGAGGAGTGAGCGGTGCCTCTGGGTGGAGCCGGAAAGCGATGAGCTCTCCCTGGAGCCGAATTCCAGGGGAGATTTTTCCTTCCGTGTCCAACCCCCTCCCGCCTCTCCAACGGGCGGCTACCGCTTCGCCCTGGCCTTCATCCCCAAACAGGAAAAACCCGGGGGCATAGCCTTCACCGGCGGCCTGGCGGTGCTCCTCGAACTCGAGGTCCTACCGCCTCCCCCCGCTCCAGGAGGTCCGATATTCCCGTACGTTTTGCTCGCCACCTGTTCGGCGCTCGTCCTCGCCACGGCCATCCTCGTCATATGGAGGATAAAGAGGAGGGCAAAAGGGACGGTGGGGTGAGGAGATGAAGTCATTCATGTGCCATTTTCGGCCGCAAGTCGGCCACGTTTTGGAGGGCACCGGGGATGTGAATCCTATGGGAGCCCCGCCACCTGCGCATGGTCTCTTCAAGGCTCCCGGCGACCGAACGCGGAGGGTGCGAGATCGGCGCTTCTATAGCATGGGCAGACATTCCCCGGAATGGCCTCCACCTCGATGTGGCCAGGCAAGGAACGGCTCCTCTCCCTCCCGGAAGGGAAAGGAAACACGAACACACCCCGGCACGGCCATGCGGATGGGAGGCGGTCAGGCCGGCGAGAAGACCGGTCGTCCTCGCTTTTCGCCCGCTGGCCGGCGGAAAGGCTCCTCACGTCGTGGGGAGTGTAAAATCGCCCTCCGGCGACCGAAAAAGATAATGGAGGAATATGTCCAGGACAAGAAAACCGGACCAACCAATTAAGGAGTGTCGCTATGCCGGCCAAGCCGAGAGGCGAAACACATGGCAGGCGATGTGGGGATAAAGCGGTGAATGGTGTGAAAGTGCCGGAAGAAGGAAAAGAGCGGCATACGCGTCGAAGGTTCGAGGCGATGAGAGGGTTCGGTAAGGACATCTGGGAGCGGACGGCGGCCATTCTGGCGGGGGTCCTCCTGCTTTCCGCCACGCTTTTGCCTTCTCCGCCTCCCGCAGGCGCCGACTCCGCATACAAGCTCATAACCGCCTTGCCCTCGATCACCATAGGCCAGCGGGTGTCCGGCACATTCCAAGACACCTGGACAAGCGACAACGCCTATCTGCAATACCGCGAGAGGTTAGACATCAACGGCAACGCGCGCCTGGACATCAGGTTCAACTCCTGGCAGACCTTTAGCGAGGCCCCTCTGGAGAAACTCTTGGGCCTTCGCGTGGATCTGGAAGGCTACCAGAACGATGCCGTCGAGTCCTGGTACGTACAGTTCTACGACTTCACCGCTGGCAACTGGTACAACTTCTGGTATTTCCTGGGAAGTTTCCCCACCACTCCGGACGGGACGCTCACCATGAGCGTGAGCGACCAGGCCCTCGCTCGACGCTTCGTGAGCTCGACAGGACAGTTCCGGCTCCGCTTCGCCGACGCCGGGACGGCCGTGGGGTCCTATGAACTGACGAGAACAAGGGTGTACTTCGACCTCATCCAGGCCGTCTTCATCTACGATATCACCCCGCCCGTCTCCACGGTGACCGCACCGGCGGACATGGAATACACCAACGCCAATACCTATATCGTTCGTGGCGTTTCCTCCGATCCGCTTCCCGATCCCAGCGGGGTCGGGGGGGTCGAGGTATCGACGGACGGAGGAGGCAGCTGGCATGCCGCCGACCCTGTTGCCCCGGGGGATTACTCCTCCTGGAGCTACCAGTGGGACATCCCCGCCGAGGGCACCTACAATATCCGGAGCCGGGCCACGGACCGGGTGGACAACCAGGAGGTACCCGGAGCCGGGGTGACCGTGGTGGTGGACTGGACCCCGCCCCAGGTATCCTCGGTATCTCCCCCGCCGGGCAGCCTGAACCTGCCCGTGGATTCCCTCATCTCCGCCACCTTCTCCGAAGCCAACGGCATGTCGGCGGCGTCCATCAACGCGAGCACCTTCACCCTGGTGGACGAGGAGGGGATGCCCGTGTCGGGCACCGTGACCTACGACCCGGTGAGCATGACCGCCACCTTCGACCCCGACGGGAACCTCTTCTATGGATATGTCTATACCGCAACCCTCACCACGGGCATCACCGACCTGGCGGGCAACCCGCTCCCCGCCGCTTACTCCTGGTCCTTCCGCACCGCGGACATCCTCTCCCTTTCTCTGGTGGGGACCTACAACCGAGACGGCACCCCAGGCGGAGGAAGCGTGAGTTTCGGGAGCATCAGCCCGGAGAGCTCACCCTTCGTCATCGGCGGGGGCACGCCCCCCTACGCGGTAAGGCTCAACATCCTCAGCTCCACCGGGTGGAACCTCTTCCTGCGGGCCGACTCCGACCTCACCGACGCCTCGCAGGACCCGCCGGCGGTCATCCCCATATCCCACCTGCAGTGGAGGACCAGCGGCGCAGGCACATGGTCCCCCTTCACCCTTGCTGAGGTACCGGTATACGACCCCGCACCGAACCGCACCCCGCAACCGGGAGGAAGCTACGTGGACCTGGACCTCCTCCTCCAGCTGGCCTGGGAGGACTTGCCAGGTAATTATTCCGCCACCGTGGTCTGCATTCTCATGGTCCAGCCCTGAACGGCACCCGGCCGGGCCCAGGGTCGTTTCGGCCAAGCACAAGCTTTGTCGTATCGATGCCGCGGTGGGATCGGGGACGCGCTCATTACACCCGTATGCCCGTTTATAATCCGAAATCAACGTGGGCACAGGATAAGGGCTCTGTCCGTTGAAGGACGGGTGGTGGATAAAGACATATGACCATATATGGTCCATCATTTTGGCCACACATGGATCCTTCGTTTCTTCTACCCGAACTCCGGAACCGCTTCGGGAAGGGATCGTTGGCCACCGGACAGCGAGGCCAAAAGCGCGGGCTGAGACGGATTGCCCGTCTTAAGGACGTTCCCGAGTGCGGCGCAGGGGGACGGCGAAGCTAAAGATCAGGATGTCCCGTAGGGCCGGTCCAGGGGGACGGTGAAGCGGAAGGCGGAACCCCCTCCTGGTCGCGGCTCATACCATATTTTGCCGCCGTGGGCCTCGGCGATGCTCCTCCCGATGTACAGCCCCAGGCCCAGCCCCGGCCCCGCATGGTGCATGACGTCCTCCACCTGGTAGAAGCGCTCGAAGATGCGCTCGCGGTCTTCCTGGGGCACTCCCCGCCCGCGGTCCAGCACCGTGAACCGCACCGCGCCCTCTTCCCCATCGACCTCCACCTCCACGGGGGTCCCCCGGGGGGAATACTTCACCGCGTTGTCGATGAGGATGACCAGGAGGCGCAGCAGCCTCTCGGCGTCGGCCCGGAGCGTCCCCAGGCCAGGCGCCACGCGGACTTCCATATCGCGGTCCGGGAACCTGGCCCGCATCTCCTCCACCGCCCGCCGCGCCAGCTCTCCGGGTTCCACCTCCCTGAGGTCCAGCCTCATGCGGTCCCCTTCCACCCGGGCGGCCTCCAGTAGCTCCTCCACGACACCTACCAGCCGGTCGGCCCCCTTGTCTATGGCCCGCAGCGCCTCGGAGCGGATCTCCTCGTCCATTCGGCTCCAGTTCTCCCTGAGGGTAACGGCATAGCCTTTGAGCAGGGTGGCCGGATGGCGCAGCTCGTGGGCGGCGATGTCCAGGAAATCGCGCATCTCCTCTGCTCTCCTCTTCAGCTCCTGCTCGTATTCCTCCTTCTCCGAGATGTCCAGGAGGGAGACGACGCTCTCCTCCAGGCCCGGGAGCATGGCCACGGTGATCAGGGCGGGGATGGCCCGGCCGGAGCGGTGGCGGGCCAGAATCTCCACCTGCAGGGGGCTGGACAATTCCCCGGAGAGCAATTTTCTGGAATATTCTTTCACCCGTTCAACGTCTTCGGGCACGAGGAGGTCCATATAGCGCATCTTCCCTACCATCTCCTCCCGGGAATACCCGAACACCCTCTCCGCCTCGCGGTTGGCGTCGGTTATCACGGCTTTCCTGTCCACATGGAACATCACCGTCCCGGTAGCCTCGAAGGTGGCGCGGTAGCGCTCCTCGCTGCGCCGCAGCGCCTCCTCCGTCCGCTTGCGCTCGGTGATGTCGCGCCCCACGTTGACGATCTCGATCACCCGGCCCTCCTTGTCCAGCAGGGAGGCTCCGGTGACCTCCACCAGCATCTCCCGGCCGTCCCGGCGTATGAAACGTATCTCGTCGCTATTGATGCCCCCGCTCGCCAGGAGGCGGCCTATATCCTTAAGGACCCTCTCATAATCCGCGGGGTGGACCACCCCGAGCTCCAGGACGTTCTTCCCCAGCAATTCCTCACGCGAGTAGCCAATCATCTCGCAGGCCTTCCGGTTCACTCCCGTCACCTTTAGGGAGCGGTCGTAACTGAAGATGGCCTCGCCCGCGAACTCCAGGAGGAGCCGGTACCTTTCCTCCGATTCACGGAGCCTGTCCAGCAGCCTGTGCCGGCCGCAGGTCTGAGCCATCTGCGCCGCCGCCGCCTCCACGAACTCTACGGTGGCCGGGGACATCCCTCCTCCGGGAGCCCCGGCGAGGAGGCACCCCACGGTCCTCCCCTCCCACCGCAAAGGCACGAGGGTCACGGCTGACGGTTCCTCTCCCGTCGGGAACCCGGCCTTCCTGCGCAGTTCGGCCCATTCCGCCTGGACGGTCTCCCCACGCTCCAGCGCCTCCGCCAGCTCCCCGCTCCCGCACAAGAACCCCGCCTCCGCTGCCGCGGCCTCGGAAAGGCCGCGGTGGCCGAAAAGCCGGTAGTCGCGCTCTCCCTCCACCAGGTAGACAGCACAGCGGCTTATCTCCCCGAGCTGGAAGATTATGTCAATGGCCAACTCCATGAACTCGCCGAGCCCAAAGGTGGATGCCGCCGCCTGGGCCAGGTCGCGCTGCAGGCGGGTGACCCTCTCCGCCCAGACCCGTTCCGTGACGTCGGTGATGAAGCCCTCCAGGTGCAGGAGCTCCCCGTCGTCGGAGAAAATACCCCTCCCCTGCTCCCACACCCACTTCCTCTCGCCGGCGGCGGTGCGGATGCGGTAGAGGAGCCGGAAGGGCTCTTTTCGTTCCACTGCCCACTGAACCTCCTTCCACACCCGGTCCCGGTCCTCGGGGTGGATGAGCTCGGCGTAGGACACCACGGCGTTTTCCCGGAGCTCCTCGGGAGAGTAACCTGTGAGCTCCCGGCAGCCCTCGCTCGCGAAGAGCATGGTCCACTGTGGGTCGTTGCGGCAGCGGTAAGCCATTCCCGGCAGGTTGGAGAGCAGGGTGGCCATCTCCCTCCGGCTCTCCCGCAGCTGCTCCTCCAGGCTTATCCTCTCCGTGACGTCGCGGGAGTTGATCACCAGACCCCCTACCCTTGAATCACCGAGGAGGTTCAGGGCGCTGGCCTCGTGGTACCTCCAGGTCCCGTCCCTGTGCCGGATGCGCTGCAGGGAGTACTGGGTGACGCCGGGCCGTCTCAGGGCCGTCTCCAGGTTGGAGGAGCTCCTCTTCCTGTCGTCCGGGTGGATGAAGTCCATGATGTTCCGGCCTAGGATCTCCTCCTCGTCGTAACCGAGCAGGCGCTTCACGGAGGGGCTGACGAAGACCACCCTTCCCTCCCCGTCCAGGACGGCGATGAGGTCCAGGGCGTTCTCCACCAAAAGGCGGAAGAATTCGCCCCCACCCGAGAGGCTCAACCGATTCTCTGCCTTCTCCATGCGCTCAAAGTGACGCCGTATGGCATCCTGCACTTCCGTCCTTGCCAGGAACCGCGCATGCCTTAAATGGAATACGTCACACGGACCCTTCCCTGGACAACTGGACGCGGGTTCAGCAAACCGTAGGTACCGCCGTTTGGTTCGATTTTACAACTTTTCCGCTCTTTGGCCTACGAGTCACCTCCCCACGAGTTCCTTCCTTCGCCGGCTCGCGTTCCCGTCCCGGCAAGCAACTTACTCCTCCACGCTCGCCTGACCGACGCGTCCGGGCTCGACTAAAATGTTCGTGGGGCGATCCGCAAGGCATATCACACGGCGGGAAGGCATGTTCCCCTTTTGCATATGCCTTCCGGAGCCTACCCGCTCACCCTCCCGTCTTCTCGATCCCGGCGCCGGCCTCCAGCGCCTCCCCCCGATGCGGGCACGGAGCCCTTCGCCTCTTTCGGCCTCTTTGCCCGACTACACCCATCTCCTTGAGCATCGTTTCGTACTCCATGGCCCGGCTTGCGCTGAGGCGTGCAGCGTTTCCGCCCATTTGATTCAAGGTCAAGCCTCGCTCTTGTTTAAACTCCCGGCTCACCAGCCATAATGACCCTATGAGGAAAGGAGGGAACGTCAGATGGAGGTGAGGTTTCCGGCTTTTCGGGCCAAGGCCGAGGAGGTTCTCGCAGGAGTCTCCGGCCTGGATGGCGAGGAGGATTACCGCCGGCTCCTCTGCGGGGATTGCCCTTTCTACCACCACGGGGAAAAGGAGAACGAGGAGTGCGGCAGTTACCGCATCCTTCGGAAACTTCTCGAGGCGGGAGCCCTGGACCTCGGGAACGCCATAAAGGCCTTGAGCTGAGGAGAGCTTCGAAACGGGTCGACGGAATAATGTTGCTGTCCAACCTACTCCCTTATAGGGCCGAATCCAGAGCGCCGGCAGGGCTCGGAAGGAGAAATTCCGGAATCGCCAGCGCCGGCCGCAACGGACTCCTGACCGTACATGGCCTCGTGGACACAGATTTCTATGACGATTCAGGGAGGGAAGGGTCATTGTTGCCGTTTCCACGCAGCGAAGGTTTCCTCCTATCGGGCAGAGAAAGCGGCGCCCTCCGGCTCCTCGAGGGCGGTCCTGCGTGAGCGAAAACCCTTCACGGAGGTGACATCGGTTGGACTTGAGGCCCGCATATCCCCGGCTTCAGGATGGCATATACCTGAAACAACTGGAAAGGCCCTGCGTGTACGATACCCGAACCGATGAGCTCTACGAGCTGTCGCCGGAAGCCATGGTCTTCCTCTCTCATTGCGATGGCGCTCACACCATCTCAAACCTGCAGCCCGAGGAGCACTTCCTGGCCTACTGCCTGGAAGAGGGGATCCTGGAGCTGCTGTCGCGAGCGGAGCCCACCGTGGTACGGGTGGGCATCAACGAACTCCCCTCCCTCCGCTACCTCATGGTGGAGGTGACCGAGCGCTGTAACCTCCGCTGCCGGCACTGCTACCTGGGAGAGGCAGGGGAGAAGGACATGGACCCTGATCTCCTGCTGCGGTTGCTAGACGATCTCGACGATATCGGAGGGCTGCGCCTCATGATAACCGGGGGTGAACCCGTGCTCTACCCTCATTTTCAACGCCTGAACCGGGCCCTGGCCGGGCGGACCTTCCGCCCCGTGCTCATCACCAACGGCACGCTCATCGACGGGAGCCTGCTCTCTACCCTCAACTTCCGGGAGATACAGTTCTCCCTCGACGGCCTGGAAGAAGGCCACGATTTCCTGCGCGGGAAGGGGAGCTTCCGGCGGACCCTGGAGGCCGTGAGGGAAACCCTCGTCTCCGGAAAAGAGGTCTCCGTGGCCACGGTCCTGCACCGGAAAAACATGCATGAACTAGAAAAACTTGGCAGATTTTTGCGGGATATGGGGGTCCATTCCTGGACCCTCGAGTACCCGGTGGCCATGGGACGCATGGCCGCCAACCAGGGCCTCATGCCCAAGATCGAAGAGGCGGCTCCGTTCTTCAGTCTGGAATGGGGCTCCGGCCCTCATGCCGGGGAAAGCGGTTACGCCTGTGGGGCTCACCTGGCCGCTGTGGACGTCTCCGGCCGCCTTATGAAATGCGGTTACTACCGCCAACTGAGCGGGGGGTCGGTCAACGGGGGCCTGCGTTCCGCTTGGCGCGCCCTCCCCAAGATGCGCCTCGAGGGCGTTTGCGCCTCGTGCACCGAAAGGGAGGGCTGCGGAGGCGGGTGCCGCTTCCGCGCCGAGCTCATGGACGGACCGGGCGGAAGGGACCTCCTGATGTGCGCCCGCCTGGGAATGCTCTCCTGAAGGGTGTTTATCCGACCGCGTCGCGGTGCATAATTGTAGGTGGAACCCACTACCAAGGAGGTGGTGAGATGAGGATCACGAAGATCCCCAAGAAGAAGGGCGGAACCTGCAAATGCAACAAGAGTTGCGGCTGAAGACGCCCGGAAAAGGGGAGGCCTGAGGGCCTCCCCTTTTTTCTCGGCGCGCTTTCTATTTCCTATGCATGGCGTCCAGGAACTCCTCCCAGGTCGGCACCAGCGTGGTCTCGTCACGCCTCCGCAGCGCTATCGCTCCACCCGTGCAGTTTGGAACGCACACCCCGCAACCCAGGCACAGCCTGCGCTCCACGCGAGCCAGCTCATGCTCATCCAGGCCCGCCGCTCCCACCGGACATCTTTCCTCGCACTCCCCACATCCCACACACGACTCCCGGTCCACGCGTGCCAGGTAGCTGGAGGTGCTCACGGCGCTGTCGAATTTCAACTCCAGCCTGCCCCGCAAATACACGCAACAACACGAGCAGCAGCAGCATAGGGTGGAGACCTCCCCCTGGTGGTTCTCGGTCAGGAAGACCAGGCCCGCCTCGTGCGCTTCCTCCAGCTTGCGTACCGCTTCCTCCAGCGATATCTCCCGCCCTATCCCCTGTTCCACCAGGGACCGGCCGAGCGAACCCAGCCGGAAACAGTTCTCCCTCTCGTGCTCGCAACCTCCACCGGCGTAGGCCGCTGCAGTGCGGCAGGCGCATGGGACAACGGCTCGAAAGGTAGACCTTTCCAGCAGCTCCTTAGCCGTCTCGAAGGGTAGGATCTCCGCGGTTTCATCGATATCCTCCTCCATGGGGACCACCCTCATCAGGGGCAGTTCCCGGTCGGCGATCTCCTTTCCCCAGGCCGCATAGAAGTAGCGCCGCCAGAGATCCGCCAGACGTCGGGCCGCTTCAGCATCCCTGCCCGTCCAGAAAGGGGCGTCCCTGAGGCCCGTAGGGCCGGAGGGCAAACAGTACCTGGCCACTCCATCCCTCATCTCCTTGTACACAAGGCCCCTTGAGGACATGGCATCCAGGAGGCCCTGGAGCTCCTTCTCCGGCATCCCCAGCTCGGCGGCCATCTCCGGGATGGGGGTTTCCTTGCAGAGAAGCCTGGCCGCCAGACGGGCCTCCTCGGGCTTGAAAAGCAGGCGGAGTATCTCCAGAAACTCGTGGCTGGGCGGAAAGCCTACCGGCATGTGTTCGAGATGTTCTGCAAGAGCAGAATAGACCTCATCCTCCAACACCATCACCCCCCGACTCCGACTCCTTAAATTTTAACATCCCGCTATCGCAGTCAAGCAAAGCCGGGGCGGATGGTGTCGTGATCCGGCAAAGCCGGGGCAGAAACTCCCGCAAAAGGATCCCACCTGACCTTTATGGAGACCCTCTTTGGCCGCGCCTTTCAGGTTGTCGAATGAACCGAGCAGCGGCCCACCCGATTCGCGGACCCGGCGGCCTAATGTTGTTCCACGCGGAGAAAAGGGCGTTGTTGCTCCGCTTCCGGATTGCCTCACCGCACCATCTTCGGGCTTCATTCCGCGCCGGTAAAGACCTGCTCCGTGAAGCAAGAAGACGGGTTGAGCCGTCGAGTTTCCCGCCGGGAGTGCCGTCGTCTCGTGTTCCAGGGTACGGGCATCGGTCCGGGGACCGAATTTTAAAATTCTCCTCCGGCCACGGACCTCAGGTATTCGGAAGCCGTCAGTCCCTCCTTCCGCGGCCCGGTCGCCTCACCGCTCAAAGAACCGCCCCATGTCCCTGAGGCCGAAGCGTATTCCCCGGCGTCGAAAAGGGCGGTCTGGCCGGTCGCCTCTCCCCTTTCGCCGCCATGTCCCCCGGACTCCAGTTCCCGGCGCAGGCCATCCGGCTCCGGATCCCTCTTCAGGAAATACCTTCCATTGCAGGTTATGAACCATCTTGCCCTGCTCACCACCACTCCCAGCCGGGATAGTGAGTGGAGGTCCAGAGAGTGAAGGCGGCGGGCGGAGATTATCCGGCGAGCGGAACGCGGGCCGATCCCGGGGACGCGTATCAATTCCTCGTATCCTGCGCGGTTGACCTCCACGGGGAAGAAAGCCGGGTTGCGAAGAGCCCATGCCGATTTGGGGTCCAATTCCTTTTCCAGGTGTGGCCGTTCCCCGCCCAGGAGTTCCTCCACGCGGAACCCGTAGCGGCGGATCAGCCAGTCAGCCTGGTACAGGCGGTGTTCGCGCAACAGGGGAGGCTCCCGAAGGGCCGGAAGGCGCGGGTCCTCGGAGACGGGGAAGAAGGCCGAATAATAGACCCGTCGGAGGCCGTAATCTCTGTACAGCCCCTCCGCCAGCCTCAGTATCTCCAGGTCGTTCTCCGGCGTGGCGCCGATGATGAGCTGGGTGGTCTGTCCGGCCCGGAGAAAAGCAAAGCCATGCCGCGGTCCGCGGGGAACCCCTGACTCGCGGTGGGCTTCCTCCTGCCGCCTTATCTCCCCCATGGGAGAGAGGATGTCCTCCCGCCTCTTGTCGGGAGCCAGGCGGCGGAGGCTGATCTCCGTGGGGAGCTCGATGTTCACGCTGAGGCGGTCGGCATAGATGGCCGCCTCCCGCACCAGCTCCGGCGAGGCGCCCGGGATGACCTTGAGGTGGATGTATCCCCGGAAACCCCTTCCCAACCTCAGTTCCCTGGCCGCCAGCACCAGCTTCTCCATGGTATGGTCCGGACTCACCCACACCGCCGAGCTGAGAAACAGGCCGCGGACCAGCCCTCTCCGGCAATACTCCATGGTGACCTCAGCCACTTCCGAAGGGGTGAAGGAAGCCCGGGGCCTGTGCGCCGAGGCGCGGTTGACGCAGTAGGCACAGTCATAGACGCACCGGTTGCTGAGCAGGATCTTGAGCACCGGAAGGCATTTGCCGTCTTCGGACCATGTGCGATAGATGCCGGGAAAAGAGAACCCGCCCTTCCCGGCGGCCTCCTCCAACATGCGGGAGTTCCTGGTGGAGCAGGTCACGTCGAACCTGGCCGCGGCTCCCAGTATCCTGAGCTTCTCCTCCAGATCCAACCTCGACCCCCGCTTCACTCGTCTTACCGCCTGTATAAGATTATGAACCCCGGCGACGACAGGGGTGCGCGGCTGCCCGTGACACCGTCAAGTTCACGAGGGGCCTTCATCTCACGAGCGGCGAGGGCCCCTCTCCCAGGGGATTCATACGCAGGGCCAGGGAATAGAGGTAGGGGTAGTCCTTCTTGAGGTGCTCAAGATAAACAAGCCACTCCCGGATGAGCAGCCGGTAGGCGCGGGCGATGTCCATGCATAGGTGCTCCATGTCCATCTCCGGCAGATTGCTCAGGATATCGCGATACTTGAGCTCCTCCGTGAGGTGGAAGACGGACCAGAGCAGGTCGGTGAAGGTCTCGTGCTCCAGGAGGGCGGGGTTCTCCAACAGGGACAGCAGGAACTCCCGCTTGGCGAGGAGGAAAAGGCGTATCTCGTCCAGGAGGTCCTCCCGGCCGGCGATCTCGCACTCGTGTCCCTCCACCCTTGAGAGAGCGCGTCGGAAGTCTTCCTCTCCCCAGTCCGGCCCGGCCTGGAGGCATTCCCGTATCTCCCGGCAACGGGCGTCGAACTCGGCGAAGTGACCCAGGAGCTGCATCCCCATCTCACTGAAGAAGGCGCCGATGACCATGTTCAGCTTCTCCATGCGCACCCGCTTCTCCCTCACCTCCAGGAGGCGGTGCACGATGACCGTCACCAGGAGCACCTCGATGGGCATGAAGGCCAGGTCCCCCAGCAAGTAGATGAAGATATGGTGCGCGTCCCGGAATATCAGGTAGTGCAGGAAATAGAGAGCGGCGGAACAGAGGATGAGGGCCGTCCCCAGATACATGTACCACTCCCGGTACCACCGGTTCTCCCTCTTCACTTCCAGCTCCCTCACCTCCCGGATGGCCTTGCTCCCACCGCACACCGTCTCGCCCAACCGCTCGAGCCATCGCCGCGAGCCGTGAATATATTATCCCATCCGTGGCCGCGGTCTTTATGGGATTCTCTCACATGTCATGCGAGGGGTGCTCTTAAAGCTTCTGAGGCTCGTCTGTAAATGGTAATTATTACCTTTTGCAATACAACTGCCCCTTTTCGGACGGGGTGAAGGGTGCTGGGTGGCTTCATTTAATCAACCCCCCGAAGTCTTCGCCATAAGCGAATCCGGATCGGATACCGGAGCGGTGTGGGCAGCCTGTCAACGGTCAGGACAGCGACCGGCCCGCCTCCGGCTCACCGGCGCGAATCCTCATCCTGCAAGCGCAATAATGCCCGTGCTTGCCCCGGATCGTGCGCCGCGCCTTGGCCTGAGAAGGGATTTGTGGGCCTCTTATCCCCGTTTTTGCTATCATGTAGTCGGTCGGCGGACAAGGACGTGTCCCGAGGGGGCTGGGAGATTATCCAATTTCGCAATCTCGCTCCGCGGTGAACCGTCCGATCCATGCCGAGAACGGAACGGGATCCGGAATCCGGGGAGGAGGAAGATGGGGGAGGAAAGGTCCGGTTTCAGGGATGCCGAGGTCGCCGCCCGCGCCTACACGGTCAGGAGGATGGGTATGGGCGATACCTCGGCGGCGGAACGGTCTCCGGGAGACGAGCCGCAGCGAGAGCACGGCGACGCCGGGGAGAAGGACTACGACGTCATCGTGGTGGGAGCCGGGTTCGGAGGCCCGGTGGCCGCCTACCGCTGCGCCCGGGCCGGGCTGCGGGTCCTCATGCTGGAGAGGTCGGCCCGAGTGGGAGAGAAGGTCATCTCCGGCCTGACCATCCCCTTTTACGGCTTCCTTTTCGGGCCGGACTTCATACGCGACGGCAATCCCCCCATAGAGCGCCCGGTGGACGGGATAATCAACTACATCATCAAGGACATCGACGCCGGGGACATCGAGGTGGACGACTCCCTGCGCATCCCCAAGCCCCTCTCCCCGGTGATCTCCTTCGGGTACAACGCCTACTGCCGCCCCTTCTGCCAGTGGGAGGCGGAGAAGGCGATGGAGGCGGGAGCCGAGCTGCGCACCTCCACCACCGTCGTCGACCTCATCCGGGAAGACGGCAGGGTGGCGGGCGTGGTCACCGACAGGGGAGAGAGGATAAGGGCCCGTCTGGTCATCGACGCCGAGGGCTCCCAGGGGCTACTGGCGGTGAAGGCCGGGGTGCGGGAGAAGTATCCGCCGGAGGTCATCTCCCTCGCCGACGTCTACGATTACCGCATGGACAAGGAGGACGTGGACCGCGTCCTGGGCTACACCCTGCGCTTCTGCTGGGGATGGGACGAGCAGCGCATCGCCCCGCCCCTGGGCCACGGCAACGGGCTAATGGTCTGGCCCTACCGGGAGAGCGTGCACTTCTGCCAGGACCAGTGCCTCCGCTTGGACGGAGGCGAAGTGCCCAACCTGCGCCGCCTCTTCCGGGAATACCATGACAACATCACCGGGAAGCTGCCCTGGTGGAGGGACGAGGTGGCGCCCCGGGCCGAGCTGCGGGCACATATGTGGGAGGGTTTCGAGATCTTCGTGGGGCTGGACCGGAGGCTGCGGGAGATGCCCAGCGTCACCGACGGGATGATCCTGGTGGGGGACGCGGCGGGACTGGAGGGCACCGAACTCTGTGACGGCGTCCCTGCCGCCTGGTTCTCCGCGGACATCGCCGCCCAGGTCGCCGTGGAGGCCCTGCGCGCGGGCGACGTTTCCAGGGATTTCCTGCGTCGCTACGAGGAGCGGATAAATGACCATCCCATCATCCAGTGGTCCATCACCGCCACCAACCGCTACAACCTGCGCTACGCCCAGGAACATCACGACCTGGAGGAGCTGAAGAGATACGTGCACAACGGCTGGGGCCTCGGCGGGTTCACCCACATGAGCACACCCCTGATGAAGGCCATCCTGCGCTCCCTTCAGGAGAACCCCGCTGTCCTGAGCTCCTGGATCCGCATGTACTTCCGCTACTTCTACAACTGGCTCCACGAGCGTTACGACTACAGCGAGGGCAAGCCCGCTCCGGACCGCGCCGGGGTGCGGGAACCCGTGGTCGCCCAGTTCATCTTCAAGGCGGGCCTGCGGGGACTGGATACCTTCCTCCGTGCGGGAGGTCCTTTGATCCGCGCCGCAGCCCACCTCCTGGAGCCGCTTTCCATCTTGGCCAACCCGGTCATGAAAGCGCTGCTCCCCCTGGTGGAAGCCCTGGTTCGGGGAATGGTCAGGTTGGAGCCGCTCCTGCAGCCGGTCAGCGACAGGGTCATCGATTTCATCCGCCGCGCCGACCCGTCGACCTTCGACCAGCCTCACGGCTGACCCCTTTGCGGCGCCGATTCCTGTAGCCGACGGTGCAGGACAGCCGGGTTCGGATGTACACCATCCGTGAGTGCCGGATCGCCGCGCATTACGCGCCCGCCGCGGGGTCAGGAAAGCACCTTCCTGACCACCTCCATCACTTTGGCCGGTTGGAAGGGTTTGGTGATGAAATCCTTGACCCCGGCCTCCAGGGCCTCCAGCATGAGGTGTTTCTCCCCCAGGGCGCTGCAGATGATGATGCGGGCCTGGGGATCGAGGGCCAGGATGTTGCGCACCGCGGTCATGCCGTCCATTTCCGGCATGTTGATGTCCATTATCACCAGGTCCGGTTTCCAGCGGTTGTAGGCCCAGATGGCCTCCGTGCCCGTCTCCGCCTCCACCACCGCGGTGTACCCGTTCTCGTTGAGTATGTTGCGCAACATCATGCGCGTGAACAGAGCGTCATCGGCTATGAGTATGGTCTTGGCCATTGTCTTCGCCTCCGCCTACCCGCCTTCCGCCCGTTGGAACAAGACCCATCGGGCTTACGCCATCATGTATCGGTAAACGCGGCGCGGACATTGAGGAGCGTGCCGTACCGCCAACGCTCTCACGATGTGGAGGGGATCAAGCTCCGGCACGGCATGGGCCCAGAAAGGCGGCGCCCCTGGGTGATGCCTTCTCTCCTCGGGAAGAACGGAGGGAAAACATCAGACACCGGGCTTCTATGCCCGGCTGTCCATGCGCGTATCGCAGGATCGGCGGCCGCAAACAGGCGACACGCGCGTCGCTCCTCACCCTCCACTTATGCTCCACCCGGCCGTGAGGAGTGCCGGGAATCGCCTGCGAAAGCATCGTGCTTCGAAATCTTGCTGCCGTGCTTTCGTGTCGCGAGTCCGTTGCCCGCGCACGGTCATCGGGCGGATCGGCGTCCATTCCGCCTTATGCGGGCGCCGTCGCAGCCCTGTGGAAGGGCGGGAAACCTGCTCTTGCGGCATTCGGCGTCCGCCCGATTTCCATTTGCCCTGCTGAGAGCGGGCGAGCGCGCTCATCAGGTCACGGCCTCTCGCAACCCGGGTAGGAGCGCAGGGTGAACTCCAGGCAGGCCCCGCCGTCGTTATAGGCCCTTATCTCCCCGCCGTAAGTCTCCACCAGCCTCTGGACCGTAGAAAGGCCCACCCCGGTCCTTCCCTCCCTTCCCTTCCAGAAAGGCTTGAAGAGGTTGGCGAACTCCTCGGGTTGGAAGCCGGGGCCGTTGTCCCTGACCAGGTAATGGATCGCCTCGCCATTCATCCCCAGCTTGCGGACCTCCACCAACCCCTCGTCCCGGGGGGCGAAACGCAGGGCGTTGTCCAGGAGGTTGGCGAAGAGCTGGTAGAGGTGGGCGCGGCTGGCGCGGAGCTCACCCAGGTCATCGTCCACTTCCACGCGCACCCCCTTCTCACGGATGAGGTCCTGACGTTCCTCCACCACTTCCCTGACCAGGGCGGAGACGTGCACCGGGCCCACCCTCCCCGAGAGCTCCCTCTCTCTGGCCATCTTGAGGGTCTCCTCGATGAGCTCGATAGCTCTTCGCGAAGAGGAGGTGATCATCTCAGCCAGCTCCCGGAGAACGGCGTCTTCCCCCCCTTCCGCCTCCAGCATCTTCTCCATGGTCTGCGCCGCGGATTGGATGTTGGCCACCGGGCCCCTCAGGTCGTGGGATATGGCCCGGGCGTAGGCTTCCAGCTCCTCGTTGACCCGGCGCATGATCTCCTCCGCCCGCGTCCTCTCCGTGACGTCCACCCCGAGCCCGTAGAAATACTCCAGCTCCCCGTCTTCCCGGAAGACCGGCTTTCCGTGCCACTCCACGACAAGCTCCTGGCCGTCCCTGGCCTTCATCAGACTTACATTCACCGTAAGGCTCCTCGTTCTCATCAGGATGTCGAAGATCCTTGCCAGCGCAGGCCGCTCTTCCGGGGGCACGAAAGTTGCCGCAAACTCCCTCCCAACCACTTCCTCCCGGGTGTAACCAAGCTCTTGGAGCATCATGGCGTTCATGTTCAGAACCCTACCCTGGGGGTCGATGGCCACGAAGAAGAGGGGCAGGGAATCGATGAGCTCCGAGCTGAACCTCCTCTCCATGAGCAGGTCCTCGCGCACCTTGCGGTGGGAGGCCAGGTTCCTGAGCCAGTGTTCCAGCCTGGATTCCTCCAGGTCCGGGCCCAGATACTCCTCCGGCGGTATGTAATAGAAGTTCTCGTAGAGGTGCTCCCCCACGACCACCAGGGGATGCGTGGTGACGACCTCCAGGAGCAGCCCGGCACGGAAGACCCGGCGGTCGTACTGGCAGAGGGCCAGGCACCCGCTGCCGGGGAAAAAGAGGTTGAGCTTGGCCTCGTACTCTATGAGCCTCTCTGAACCGGGTATCCCTTTTAGGGCCCAGCTCATCTCCCCGCTGACCCGGAGGGCGCGATAGCCCTCCATGAGAGCCCGTTCCGTCTCCCCGCGCAGGAGCTCTATCATACGGTCGGGGTCGAAGGACCCTCCCTCGGTGTAAGCCTCGTCGGAGGCGAGGATGACCAGCTGCCCGCGCTCCAGAAAAGGCGCGGCGTCCAGGCCGTCCACATGCAGGTAGGCCAGGATGTTCGAGGCGGTGTGGGCATCCGCTATGTACAGCACCTTCTGTCCCCGTTCCAGGCCGCGCCGCAGGAAGGGAGCGAGCAGCGAGCGGTGTTCCTCCTCGCTGCGATAGATGCAGCAGAGGTGGTCCCCCGGCTCCAACTCCTCTAATCTGCGCAAGGATTTATTGGCCATCCTCCACCATCCGTCGCCCTGCAGCACATGGTCTGCAATGACCGGCCGACAATGATATGAATGTCCATCATCTGTTACCCGTAAGGGGGAGGGTGAAACGGAAGGCGGTCCCCCCGCCCGGCCGGGACTCGTTCCAGATGCGGCCGCCGTGCCCCTCCACTATCTCACGAGCTATGTACAGTCCCATCCCCATCCCGGGCATGGAGTGGTGTAGGGCATCCTCCACCTGGTAGAAGCGCTCGAAGACCCTCTCCCTGTCCTCCTCGGGTATGCCCATCCCCCGGTCCAGCACGGAGACCAGTAGCTCTCCCTCCTTCTCCGAGAGTTCTACATCGATCACCGAATCTGGTGGCGAGTAGAGCGCAGCGTTCTCCAGGAGGATGCACATGAGCTGGCGTATCCTCTCCTTGTCCGCCTCCAGGCGCCGTTCAGTGCCGAAGGCTGAGACCCGGAAGCGGTGAGCGAATCCCCTTCCGCGCATCTCCCCCACCGCTTCCTCCACCAGGGAAAGCGGGTTCACCTCCCCTTTCTCCGGTCGGAACCTCCCTCTCTCCATGCGCGAGACGTCGAGGAGCATCCCGGACATGCGGGCCAGGCGGTCCGCCCCTTCCTTAAGGGCCCTGAACATCCGCATACGCTCCTTTTCTCCAAGCTCATCCCAACGCTCGCGTAGGGTCACCGCGTAGCCCTTGATCACCGTTGCCGGGTGACGGAGTTCGTGGGAGGCTACGTCGATGAAGTCCTTCAGTTCTTCCTCGCGCTGCAGGCGTTCCTGTTCGAGGGAAAGAGCTCGGGCGAGCATCTCCGCGGCCTCGACCTCCTCCGGGGACCAGCCGCGCTCGACACGGTGGTAAGCAGCAAGGCACCCCGCAACCCTCCCCCTCACCGTCACCGGGAAGAGAAGGCAGGAGTGGAAAGCATGCCCGGAGACCAGAGGATCCCGTTCCGCCCCTGGAACGCCTGAGAGGTCCTCAAAGGCGAGGGGCTCTCTCCTACCCTCCCGGAGATAGCGCGTGCAGAGCGAGCCCTCCTCCGAGCCCTCCGGGAAGATGATGAACCTCTCCTCGCCGGAGAGCGTGGAGAGTATCGCCATCTGGCCCCTGACCCGGAGATAATAGGCGGCATGGTCGCAGCCTAAGATCTCCCGCATGCCTTCGAGTATCCTGACCATGTTTTCCATGGCGTCCGCGCCCAATCCCAGGATGACGCGGTCCGCCCTCTCCCGGTATTCGCGCATCTTCTTCATTTCCGTCAGGTCCACGGCGGTGAACACCGTTCCCCGGTAAGGATCGGAAGGGTCCAGGTAAGTGGAGCTCAGGAGGATGTCCAATATTTTTCCGTCCCGCGTGACCCATTTGGTCTCTATGGAGCCGATGCCCGATTCCTCAATCTTCCGGTATTTCTGCTCCCCGACCCTCATGTATTCCTCCTCCGAGGCGTAGAGCATCCTGGCGCTCTTTCCCGTCAGCTCCTCCTCCCGGTACCCGAGCATCTCGCAGAGCCTGGGGTTCACCCGCTTGATCACCCTGTCTGGGTAGGAAACCGTCCCGATTCCCACCGGCGCGGCACGGTAGATACCTTCTACCTCCTTCTCCAGTATATTGAGCGATTCTTCCGCCCGCTTGAGCTCCGTGACGTCCAGGGCCAGCTCGAAGCGCACCGGCCGGCCGTCCGGCCAGTGGATGAGCCGGTCCACGATGATGTAGTCGCGGTCCAGCAGCGGGTTGTGGTATTCCCAGCTATATGGCTTGTCCGGCTCCTCGAGGATCACGGGGTTGGTGCAGAAGTCGCAGGGGGCATCCCTCCCCTGAAACTCCCGGTAGCAGAGGCCTCCCGTGGGGTCCTTCCCGAAACGGTTCTTCAGCGTCTGGTTAACGTAGAGGATCTCGTAACTGAAGGGGTCGGACACGTAGATTATCTCGTCGATGCTGTCCAGGATGGCCAGGAGCTGCTCGTGCTCCCGGCGCTCTTTCTCCTCTGCTTTCCTCGCTCGCGAGGCCGCCTCCTCCAGCTCCGCCGCCTTCTCCCGAAGCACGGCCAGCTCCTCAAGGAGATCCCGATAGCTCTTTCCTTTACCTTCTCCCCACATAAGCCATCCCCGGGTCATGATCTTTCCGACTTAAAGCCGTGTGTCCTCGCTTGATCTCTCCCCCGCAACGGCTAAGACTCAAGCGCAAATCGCGGAACGGTTGTGGTTTCCGCCTTCCTCTGCCGTCATACCTGGTTTCCAGGCCAAGGCCCTTCCGGGTCTCCGTTTTTTCCGCCCTTTGATTCTATTATCAACCATCGGGAAGCTGCCTGGAAAGCGAGATCCGCATTACGTTCGGGTGTTGGATCCCGCTTTCCGCTTCTCAAATGCAGGGACTTCGAATCACGAGCCTCCCGTTTCCCTGAGGGCTGCGCGTGTCCCTCCGCTGGGTTAAAATTTATGTCATAAGTAATGCAAACGCTCTGGGCAGCGCGGAGAAACTTCGTTCCGGTCAGAGGTAGAAAATGGAAGTGGACCCGAAAACCAAGGCGGCAAGGAAGTCGGAAGGCGGTTACTGTTTTCCGGCCGAAGGGGAACAGGCCTCCGGGGAAGGGGAAGCCCCCGATTCCAAATCCCACCCGGATTTCCTCCGCCGCCTGGTCGAGTATACGCTGGACATGATCTCCGTCCTGGATGCCGAGGGACGGGTCGTCTACAACAGCCCCTCGCTGACCCGGTACCTTGGCTACCTCCCCGAGGAGCTCGAGGGCCGTTCCGCCTTTGAGCTCGTGCATCCTGAGGATCTGCCCCGTGTCCTGGAAGCCTTCCGCAAGGGGACGGCCGCCCCAGGCGTCACCGAGAAGGTGGAATACAGGTACCGCCACAAGGACGGGAGCTGGCGCTTCCTTGAATCCGAGGCCGTGAACCTGCTCCACGACCCCGCCGTCCGGGGCATGGTCATCAGCTCCCACGATGTATCCGACCGCAAGCGTATGGAGGAAGAGCTGAGGGAGTCCGAGGAGATGCACCGCAGCCTGGTGCGGGCTTCCCCCGACGCGGTGACCGTATCCGACCTGGAGGGGAACATCACCTACGTCTCCCCCCAGACCCTCCGCCTGCACGGCTTCGAGAGGGAGGAGGAACTCCTGGGACTCAATGCCATCCGCCTGGCCGCCCGTGAGGACCGCGACAAGGCACTGGCCATCTATCGCCTGGCCATCAACGAGGGCATGGTGCGCAACGCCGAGTTGACCGCGCTGAAGAAAGACGGCTCGCGCTTCCCGGTGGAGCTCAGCGTGGCCGTCATCCGGGACACGCAGGGAGAGCCCCGTGGGCTGGTGGCCTTTACCCGGGACATAAGCGAGAGGAAGAAGATGGAAATGGAGCTCCGCAACCGGAACGAGGAGCTGGAGGCATTCGCGCACACCATATCCCACGACCTGCTCACTCCCGTGGCCATCGTTGAGGGCTACGCCAAGGCCGCCCTGGAGGCCGACGCCGAGGGGCGCCCGGAAGCGGAGCGTGAATGCCTGGAGGCCATCGCCAGAGGGGCACGTCGCATGAGCGAGCTCATCAACTCCCTGCTGCAATACGCGCAGGCCGGACACGCGGAGCTGGAGGAGCTGACTGTGGACTCCGAGGAGGTGCTCCTCGAGGTCCTCATGGACCTGGAGGAGGAGATACAGCGTAAGGGCGCCTCGGTGAGGATATGCGACCGGCTCCCGGTGGTCAGGGCGGAAGCGGTGAAGCTGCGGCAGGTGTTCTTCAACCTCATCGGCAACGCCCTCAAACACATGGGGGAGGTGGAGGACCCGCGCGTGGAAATAGGCGCTCAAGACCGGGGGGACATGGCCGTCTTCCGGGTGAGCGACAACGGCGTGGGCATACCCTCCGCGCTGCAGGAGCAGATCTTCGAACCCTTCAAGCATTTTTCCATGGACGGCACCCCGGGGCTGGGCATAGGTCTTTCCACGGTCAAGCGCGCGGTGAGATCCTGGGGTGGCAGGATCTGGGTGGAATCAAGTCCCGGCGAGGGCGCGACCTTCCTGTTCACCGTCCCGGTTGCCGGAAGCTGAGACGACGAAAGGAGGAGGGCTTTGAACGCCAGACATAGAAGGGTCCTGGACGCCCTGGAGAGGAGGGAGCCGGACCGCGTCCCGGTGATGGACCTCATGCTTGAGTACACCACCTGCAACGCCATCCTGGGAAAAAGGCCCAGCCCGTTGGGAAGGTGGCTCGCCAACCCGCGGGCAACAGGTCTTCTGGACGCCCTCTTCTCCCGCCTCGACACCGGGGCCGCGTTGGACCTGGAGCTGGAGCGTTTCCTCTTCCTGGGAGCGGAGGCCGCGGAGAGGATGGGCTACGACGCCGCCTGGCTCACCTACTTCCCCGTCCTGCATTACCGGGACTCGAAGAGCATGGTGGACCTCTTCGGGCGCCTGAGCGACGTGGTGGTGGACGAGAGCGGGAACCTTACCAACCCCGTTTACCGCGAGGGCCTCATCAAGGGTCCCGAGGACTGGAAGGCCTGGGACAAGCGCCCCCTCCTGCGCCTCCCGGAGAAGGTGAACCGCGCCTTCTCCAGGCTGCACAAGAAATACGGTGATTCCTACTTCATCTTCGGGTTCTGCAGCTACGGGCTCTTCGAGAACACCTGGCAGCCGCTGGGCTTCGAGCGTTTCGCGGTGGCGGCGCGCAAGGAACGGGGTTTCCTGCGACGCATGATCGGCTTCCTCACCGACCTCTACTGCCTCCTTTTGGAGGCCATGGCCGACGCCGGTCTCCCCGGCGTGATCTATACCGACGACCTCGCCTACCGTACCGGGCCCATGCTCAATCCCCGGACCATCGAGGAACTCTACGGGGATTCCTACCGCCGCATCGTGGAGACCGCGCACCGCGCGGGCATGAAGATAATCATGCATTCCTGCGGCAACACCACCTCCCTTCTGCCCTGGATAGCCGATTGCGGGTTCGACGGCGTGCACCCCCTGGAACCCACCGCCAGGGTGAGCCTCTCCGAGGCCAAGGCCGCGGTCGGCGACCGCATCTGCCTGGTGGGCAACCTGGACGTGACCCATATTCTGGTGGACGCCTCGCGGGAGGAGGTCTTCGAGGCCGTTCGCCGGGCCATCCATGAAGCGGGTCCAGGAGGGGGTTTCATCCTGGCACCCGACCATTCCCACCCCCAGGTCTCCGTGGAGCGGCTGCGCTGGATGGTGGAGGCGGCGGAAAGACACGGCCGCTACCCCCTGGAAGCGGATTAAGGCACCGACAGGCCTGGCTCCTAAAACCTGTAGCTCTCGGCGAACATCACCGTGGCCGGACTGACCACCGTGGGGTCGGTGAGGACGTTCACGCAGGCCGGCTTCCCGGAATCCAATGCCCGTCGCAGGGCGGGCAGGATGTCCGCCTCGCGTTCCACGAACTCGCCGTGGCCGCCCAGGGCCTCTACCATCCTCTCGTAGCGCACGACCCCCAATTCCGTGCCGCATACCCTGTCCTCCGCGTAGCATATCTCCTGATGGTGCTTGGCCATCCCCCAGGCCTGGTCGTTGCAGATCACCGCGGTGACGGGCACCCCGTGGCGGCAGGCGGTATCCATCTCCATGGCATTGAGTCCGAAGGAGCCGTCCCCGCTCACCAGGACCACCCTCCGCTCGGGCCTGGCCAGCTTGGCCCCTATGGCGAAGGGCACGCCTATCCCCAGGCAGCCGAAGTGGTTCCCGTTGCCGATCACCCCTGCCGTCTCACCTGCCCGCAGTCCCACCAGGCCGAAATAGGAGGAATCGCCTCCGTCCACTATGTAGATGGCCTCGTCTCCCGTGGCCTCGCGAATGCACCGCATGAGGCGCAGGGGATGGATGGGGTCGGCGGGCGTCTCCGCGGCTTGCCTCTCGCTCTCCGCCAGGGAGGAGGTCGCGCTCCGGAGCGACTCCACCCACGCGGAGCGGTCCCTCTCCTCCACCAGCTCCAACAGACGCCCCAGGACGGCACCGGCGTCCCCGGGTAGAGCCACGTCCGCCCGGCGGTTACGGTCCAGTTCGGAGGGCTCGACGTCCACGCGGATGACCCTGGCGTTTTCCAGTATCCGCCCGTAATTGGTCACCCAGTTGAGGCGCAGCCCCACGACCAGCGCCACGTCGGCCATAGAAGCAGCGGCCAGAAGCCCCATGACCCCGCCGCTCCAGAGGGATAAGGGGTGGTGGTCTGGAACCGCCCCCCGGCCGTAGTTCAGGAGGAGGTGGGGAATGCCCGCCTTCTCCACCAGCGCCCCGAGCTCCGCGGCGCAAGCGCTGTGGGCGATGCCGCTCCCTCCGAGCAAGATGGGCCTCTCCGCGCGGTTCAGCAAGTCCGCCGCCGCCCGGAGGTCTTCCTCCCGCGGCAAGGCTCGGAACTTTCGGCATCCCTCCGAAGGATAGGAGATCTCAGACTCCTCGACCCCGGCGAAGAGGCATTCCGGTGCCAGCTCCAGGAACACCGGGCCCGGCCTCCCGGAGACGGCACGGCGGAAGGCCGCCTCCAGGTATTCGGGAATGCGCCTCATATCGTGGCAGCGCGCCGCCCACTTGACCGCCGGCTTTACCATGGACTGCTGGTCCATGTCCTGCAGGGCTCCCCGGTCCAGGTCGCGCAGGGAGACCATCCCGGCCAGGACCACCACCGGCGCCCCTTCCAGGTAGGCGTTCACCACGCCGGTCAGGGAATTGGTGAAGCCCGGCCCCGCGGTCACCGCGCAGACCCCCGGTTTGCCGGCGTAGACGGACCAAGCGTGGGCCATCATCACCGCCGCCTGCTCGTGGCGCACGTCCACGAGCCTCACCCCGTGGTCCAGGCAGCCGTCGAAGATGGGAGCGATATGCCCTCCGGAGAGGGCGAACAGGATGTCCACGCCCTCCACTCTCCGCAGGTATTCGGCGACCACGTGTCCCCCGTGCACCTTACCCATGGTTTCCACCCCCTTCTCGGCGTCAAAGACTACTTTCCATTTAATACCAGAACATCAGGAGCCTCTCTCGCGGGGCGGCCTGTACTCCTTCTTCACCCACCGCTCTATGGATCTCCAGGCTTCCTCCCAGGGCACCCGCGTCCTCCATCCCAATTCCTCCCACGCCCTCCGGGTGTCCACATCCAGATCCCGTCCCATGACCCCCACCGCCAGCGCAGTGGCGGGGCGCCTGACGTTGAGCGGCGCGAACAGCGCGTCGCAGACCCTCCCCAGCTTCCAGGCCAGGCCGAAGGGGAGCGAGCCGCGGGGCCTCTTCCCCACCAGCGACCCGAGTCCCTCCAGATATTCCCTCCAGGTGACCCGGTAATCGTCGCGCAGGTTGTAGGTGCGTCCCGCGGCAATCTCGGCGTCCAGGGCGAGGAGTATCCCGTCCACCAGGTTCTCCACGTAGATGAGGCTGGCGCTGTGCGCCCCGCCGTCGATGAGGGGGAGCGGCCCCCTGTACATGGCGTCCAGGACCTCCCTGACCCAGACACTACCCGGACCGGTGACGTTGGAGGGGCGGACGACCGTGGCTTTCAGCGCGTCCCGGGAATGGTAGGCGCGTACCAGCTGTTCCGCCTCCGCCTTGGCATCTCCGTAATGGATGCCCGTCTTCACCAGAGGGGTGTCCTCATCGAAGTCCTTCATGTGCACGCCCAGTCCGTAGGCGGCCACGGAACTTATGAACAGGAAGCGCTCCACCTTTCCGGCGCATTCCTCCAGCAGGTGGCGCGTGCCGTCAACGCCAATGGGGTAGAACTGCCTCTTCGTCCCCCAGTCGAGGGTCCGGTTGGCGGCATGGACCACCTTATCGCATCCCTCGGCCACCCCTCTTATGGTGGAGGGGTCGGTGAGGTCCCCCCGGAAGACCTCCATCCCCAGGGAGGCCAGCTCCCGGTCGGGTTCCCCGGGCAGCAGCAGGCCCCTCACCATGTCTCCCCTGTCCAGTAGCCTTCGGACGAGATGGGAACCGATGAACCCACCGGCCCCGGTGACCAGGACTTTCATGGCATCCCCCTTTCTTCGGCAAGAAATGGAAAGGCGTTTCGTTTGTCGCCGCGACAGCCATATCGACCTTGACGAAACCATCCACAATTATAACCTCACGGATGGCAACGGAGCCTTCAACAGTTCACGGCCGCGAAGTCGTCCCTCCCCGACGAGGGACTTCGGCGATGGGCGAAGCCGGGAGAAAAAGCCGCGCCCTGTTCGAACGAGAACCCGAACGCCCGTAAAAAGCCCGAGCGCATCACGCTTTCCGAGTCCGCGAGGCACCGCAATGAAACCCGCTTCGGAAAAGGTTTTCCGACCCTTCACGGCGGGCAGGATATGAATGAAAAGCATTAACTTTTTAAAAAATGGGGACTTCAGATAATCTCCGGCTCTTGCGGCGTAAAAGGAGCAGCCTGTCTCACTCTGGGACGGCTCTGCGATCCTTAAGGTATTGTCCGTTCACGGAATGCGAGAATGTTCGGGGTTGACCCCAAGGATCGCCTGGTTTCTTGGCCCACAAGGTAAACTGCGTTCCGAAGTTTTAAAAGATTAGGCGAAAGATCCTGGGGGCATCGTGCTCCTCGAGCAACCAGCATCAGAGCCGAAAGAGGCCAAACATTCCGATGAACACACGTTGAAATGTTTGAAACCGCCTTTCGAAACAGCCTTGCAACCTCATAAGATCCGCCGGATGTCTGATGCCGCCGCGCCGCCGCGGCGTTAACAACGGTCGAAAGGGGAAGGGAAAATGTCGCTGTATCGTTTCGGCAGGCGTTTAAGGTCGAAGAAGGTTCAGAGATCACCCTGTCACTCCTTTAATAACAAGCAAACAGACAG